>CAZRID010000009.1:10754-22801 GCA_964600055.1 uncultured Acidimicrobiaceae bacterium | reverse complement strand
CTGAGGGCCGTCGGGATCCTTGGGCAAGTAATCGATCTCGGAGAACCGAAGATCCCATCGTTGATGCAAGACAGGATCCTGGCTCTTCGCCCACAACTCTTCGAGGGTGGTGTCAATCGTCGTCTCGATGTACAGGGGCTTAGCTGGGCACGTGATCATTATGACGTTGGGGCCACCACCGCAATTGGGACCCTCTGGGCTCAGATACGGACCTGGGGTCCCAATTACCGGACCGGTCTTGTCCTAGACCTCTGATACCTTCCGGACGTGGATCCGCTGAGCTCATTCACCCAGCCAACTCGAACTTGGTTCGAGGCATCATTCCACGAGCCAACACCGGCCCAGGCGCTTGGTTGGCCCTCTATCGCCGCCGGTCACCACACACTCATCCATGCCCCGACCGGGTCAGGTAAGACCCTGGCGGCCTTTCTCTGGACTCTCGACCGGTTGCTCACCGAGCCCCTACCCGACAAGGCCGACCGTTGCCGCGTCCTCTACATCTCACCTCTGAAGGCCCTCGCCCACGACGTCGACCGCAACCTCCGCGCTCCCCTCGCCGGGATCCGCCATGCATCCAGCCGGATGGGTGGCTCCAGCCTTCCCAACGTCGAGACCTTTCTCCGCACCGGTGACACGCCACAGGACGAGCGCAGGCGGATGCATCGCAACCCGCCGGACATCCTCATCACGACCCCGGAATCGCTCTACCTCATCCTCACCTCCGCGGCCCGGGAGATCCTGCACAGCGTGCGATGGGTCATCGTCGACGAGGTCCATGCAGTCGCGCCCACCAAGCGCGGGGCCCATCTCGCACTGTCGTTGGAGCGACTCGAGGAGATCACCGACATCTCCCCGCAGAGGATCGGTCTCTCGGCGACACAGCGGCCCTTGAAGACAATCGCCCGGTTCCTCGGTGGCGGCCAGGTCATCGATGACGTCTGGACCCCGAGACCCGTTGCAATCATCGATGTGCCCCACCAGCGCGACATGGACATCGAGATCGTGGTCCCGGTCGAAGACATGAACGAGCCAGGCGAAGCCGACCCGCTGGATCCGGATCAGACCGTGACCCGATCCATATGGCCCGCCGTCTATCCCCGTCTCCTCGAGCAGATCCAAGCCCATCGGAGCACGATCGTGTTCGCCAACTCACGACGGTTGGCCGAGCGGCTCTGCTCCGAAATCAACAACCTCGCCGGCGAGGAGATAGCCAGGGCGCACCATGGTTCGGTGGCGCGGGAGCAACGTCTTCAGATAGAAGAAGCGTTGAAGCGTGGCGAGCTGAAGGCGGTGGTAGCGACTTCCTCCCTCGAATTGGGCATCGACATGGGATCGGTCGACCTGGTGCTCCAGGTGGAGGCACCGACGTCGGTCGCCTCCGGATTACAGCGTGTCGGCCGGTCAGGTCATCAGGTGGGTGGGGTGTCGAAGGCCAGGATCTTCCCCAAGTACCGAGGCGACCTGTTGGTCTCCACCGTGATCGCCTCCGAGATGATGCTGCGCAGAGTGGAGACCACGCGCATCCCGGCCAAACCCCTGGACGTCCTCTCCCAGCAGATCGTGGCCCGTGTCGTGGCCGGTGCGATCATGGCAGACGAGCTATATGAGATGACCCGCAGGGCCGCCCCCTATGCCGAGCTGAGTCGCTCGGTGTTCGACGAGACACTGGACATGCTCGCCGGGCGCTACCCATCCGATCTATTCGCCGAGTTGCGACCACGAATCAACTGGGATCGGATCACCGGGGAGATCACCCCAAGACCGGGCGCCCTTCAACTCGCCGTGACCAACGCCGGGACGATCCCCGATCGCGGTCTGTATCGGGTGACCCTTCCCGACGGGAGCAGGGTCGGTGAGCTCGACGAGGAGATGGTCTACGAGTCACGGGAGGGCGACACCTTCCTGCTCGGCAGCACCGCATGGCGTATCACCCAGATCACCCATGATCGGGTGGAGGTGATCCCTGCGCCCGCGGGAGGCGCCGCCAAGATGCCGTTCTGGCACGGAGACATGCTCGGCCGATCATTGGAGACCGGGAGGGCGGTTGGCCGGTTTACCCGAGAGATCGGGGGACTCGAGCCTGAAGCTGCCGAGATCAGGCTTCGCAACGAGTATCACCTCGATGACCTGGCATCACGCAATCTCGTCGCCTATCTCAACGAGGAACGTCAGGCGACCGGGGTGTTGCCCTCCGATCAGACAGTTGTAGTCGAGCGTTTTCGTGACGAGATCGGTGACTGGAGACTCGTTTTGCTCTCACCCTTGGGCGCTCGCATCCATGCTCCGTGGGCGATGGCGCTACGTCATGGATTCCGGGACGGCTATGGCACCGATGTCGATGCGATCTGGTCCGATGACGGGATCGCCTTCCGCTTCCCGGATTCGGATGAGCCACCGACGGCCGATGACCTCCTCCTCGATCCTGAGGACGTCGAGGCTTTGCTCGTCGACCACCTCGGTGACACCGCCCTCTTCGCCGCAAGATTTCGGGAGGCCGCCGGACGCTCCTTGTTGCTGCCCCGGCGTCGCCCCGGCGAGCGCACCCCACTGTGGTTGCAGCGACGTCGCTCCGCCGACCTCCTCGGTGTGGCCAAGCAGTTCGGGTCCTTTCCGATCATGCTCGAGGTGTACCGGGAGATCCTTCAGGACGACTTCGACCTCCCCGGTCTGATCGAGATCCTCACCGACATCCGGGCGCGGCGGATCAGGGTTGCCCCGGTCGACACCGACGGCCCCAGCCCGTTTGCCTCGTCTCTGTTGTTCTCATTCATCGCGGCGTATCTGTACGAAGCCGATGCACCGCTGGCCGAACGACGGGCGGCGGCGCTGACCCTCGACCGCGACCTTCTTCGCGAGTTGCTGGGCGAAGGTGAGCTCCGTGAGCTGATCGATCCCGAGGTGGTGGCCGCGGTCGAGTTGGAGTTGCAATACCTGACCGACGGGCGCCGGGTCACACGTCCTGACGGTGTCCATGATCTGTTGAGAGACCTCGGGCCGCTGCCCCTCACCGACATCGAGGTGAGGACTGAGGGCCTGTCGATCACCACGGTCCTCCAGGAACTGGAGGCACAGCGACGCGTGGTCCAGATCACGCTGGCGGGAACCACTCGCTGGGCTGCGGTCGAGGACGTCTCCCGACTTCGGGATGCCCTGGGAGTCCAGCCCCCGGCCGGAGTGGCTCACGTCTTCCTGGAGCCCATGGAGGATCCTCTTGGCGACGTGATAGGTCGATACGCCCGGACCCACGGCCCGTTCACAGTCATCAACGCAGCCGACGCCTTGTTCATCCCGACCGGGATCGTCGAGACGGTCCTACGCCAGCTGGAAGCCGCGGGCAGGGTCGACGTTGGCGCTTTTCGCCCCGGTGGCCAGGGGCGGGAATGGGTCGATCGAGAGGTGCTGCGAAGACTGAAGCGCCGTTCCCTTGCCGTCCTCCGGCGTGAGATCGAACCGGTGGGCCCGGCCTCCTTGGCTGCCTTCACCGTCGCCTGGCAGGGTGTGCGCCAGGAGCCGCCCCGCGGGCAGACCGCTCTAACCGACGCGCTCGCCCGACTGACCGGGTCGATCATCCCGGCGTCTGTCCTCGAACGTGACGTCCTGGCCGCCCGGGTCGAGGATCCCGGTCCGCTGCTCGACCGGCTCCTAATGGAGGGTGATCTGGTCTGGGTCGGGCACGACGGTCTCGGCGCTTCGGACGGCAAGCTCGCCCTCTATCCACGATCAATGCTCGGAGTCTTGTGGCGTGGGCCCGCCGAGATGCCCGACACAGCGGAGGCGACGACCATCGCCGATTTTCTCGAGACACGTGGCGCCAGCTTCTTCCGTGACATCTACAACGGAGTGGGCGGAGGGGACCCCGATCTTCTCCTCGAGCATCTCTGGGATCTGGTCTGGTCCGGTCGCGTCACCAACGACACACTGGCGCCGGTACGCGCCCTTGCCCAACGCCGGAACAGCCGGTCCACCGGCCGGAGATCGCTCTCGTCACAGTTCCCGGCACACGCCGCTGGGCGTTGGTCCTTGATCGGCCATCTGATCCGGGGCGCCGCGACCGAGACCGAGCGGCATTCTGCCTGGGCCCAACTCCTGCTCGACCGCCACGGTGTGGTCAGCCGCACGGCGGTGCTCGCCGAGGGATACCCGGGAGGTTTCAGCGCCCTCTATCCGGTATTCGCCCATCTCGAGGAGACCGGGAGGGTGAGACGCGGCTATTTCGTGGAGGGTCTTGGTGGATCCCAGTTCGCCCTTCCCGGCGCAGTGGATCGGCTCCGCGCCGACCCGGATCAGCATCTGACCGTTCTAGCCGCCACCGACCCGGCGAATCCTTACGGGGCCAGCCTTGCCTGGCCTGACGTCGGTGAGACCCGGCTGGCCAGGGATGCCGGCGCCTATGTCTTCCTCTGGGCGGGAGACCTGATCGGCTATCTCGACAAGGGCCGGCGCAACCTCACCGTCCTGGTTGAAGACACTTCGACCTATGGCTACCTGGGTCGTGGCCTGTCGACCATTGCCTCACGTCACCGGCGGACGACGGTCAACACCGTGAACGGGAGACCAGCACCAAAATCTCCGCTAGCCCCAGCCCTGGTCGAGTGGGGCTTCGCCGCCGCCCCCAAGGGCCTCACCTACCGGGGCTAAGGAAGACCCCCTCCGGCCCTCCGGGCCACCTCCCCCTTCGGGGGAGGACGCGTCGCCTCCATTTCTCCCCCCGTAGGGGGAGTACCGCCAAAGGCGGGGAGAACTCTTGGGCTCTCCTATACCCGGTCCAGGATCTCGTAGGTCGTCGAGCGCAGGGCCGGGACCCGTCCTGCCGCTTCGATGGTCTCTCGGAACTGCTGGGGCGTGACCTCCTGACCGTGCTCCGCCCCAGCCGAGCGAGTGATGATCTCACCCATCAGGGTCCCGCCCAGATCGTTGCACCCGGCGTCGAGCAGCCGTCGCCCGCCGTCGAGCCCGAGCTTGACCCAGGAAGCCTGGATGTTGGGCACCAATCCGTCGAGGGCGACCCTCGAGACCGCGTGGATCAACACCACTTCATCCCAGGTGGGCCCGGGTCGTGACCTTCCCCTGAGAAAGATCGGCGAGCCCATGTGGACGAAGGGAAGCGGAACCATCTCGGTGAACCCACCGGTCCGCCTCTGGATCTGGCGGATCACCTCGAGATGGTTGGCCCATGAGCGGGGATGATCGATGTGACCGAACATGATTGTCGAGGTGGCACGCAGACCCAGTTCGTGTGCCGTGATCATCACCTCGGCCCACTGTGATGTCCTGATCTTGTCCGGGCAGAGATGAGCTCGCACGTCATCGTCGAGGATCTCCGCAGCGGTACCGGGGAGGGTGCCCAGACCGGCATCCTTCAGCTCTTCCAGGAAGCGCCGGACCGGGATCCCCAAGGTTTCGGCGCCCTGCCAGACCTCGAGCGGCGTAAACCCGTGAATGTGCATGTCGGGAAGCTGGTCCTTGATGGACCGGACCACGTCGACATAGAAGTTGCCCGTGAAGTCGGGATGGATCCCGCCCTGAAGGGTGACCTCGGTGGCCCCCCGCCCCCAGGCCTCCACCGCTCTCTCGACAATCTCGTCGAGACCCATCAAATAGGGCTCGCCCCTCAGATTGAGACTGCGTGGGCCTTTGGAGAAGGCACAGAAGCCGCATTTGAAATAGCACAGGTTGGTGTAGTTGATGTTCCGATTGACCACATAGGTCACCGTGTCCCCGACTGCACGGGCCCGGAGCGTGTCGGCGACCTGAGCAATGGCGTCGATCTGGTCACCCCGTGCCCGAAACAGGGCCTCGACCTCGCTGGTGGTAGGTGGCACCCCTTCCAGTGAGCGCTCGAGGATGGGCGCCAGCCCTCCTGCCGACTCAGGGAACGTCGATGGTGTTCCGCCCATCCATGTTCGGTCCAGCCATTCTGCAGAAAGCCGCTCGTCCGGAACCGGAGGCTCCATGTCCTTTCCCGGGGCCCACTCATATCGGGGGCGGGCCGCTCCCGAGCCATCGACCTGGCTCAGCCATGCCGTGAACGCATCGGGTGGCAGAATCTCCCGGGCCTCGTCGATCTCGACACCCAACGGGAACGCCGATCGTTCGACGAGCAGATGCTCGCCCAATTCCGACCTCAACTCACCGATGCGCTCGACGTCCCAATCCCGCAGCAACAGGTCGGTGGCACCCTGCTCGACCGCTCTCACTGCCTGGGGGACGTCGTCGACGAATACCGAGACTGAGGAAACGATGCCGGGAAGAGCGGTCACGGCAGCCGTCTGTGACGCCTCGGAGCGAGCAGAGCGGACGAATCTGGCCCGAGACCTCGCAACGGCGTCGAGAACGGATTCCTTCGGTCCTTCGCCCAGAACCGTGATCCTCCACCCTGGAACCCCCCTGCCGGCGAGCCTGAGCGCGTCCTCCGGCCCCACCACCCAGGCCGCGGGCTCGACATCTGAGACGGTTTCGGCCACTACAAGTACGCCGGCCTTGTGACCAGCGGTGACTTCAACAGCCGACGGTGAGGACATCTCGACGGATGTGGTCCCTTCCCGGCGGCGACTGGTCGCCGTCGGCTCGGCCAACTGCTCGGCGGGTCTGACCCTGAGGAAGGTGATGATCGTCATTTCGCTCCTGATGTTTCCTTGATCCGTGCCAGCCCGTCCCGATCCGTGGCGGCCAGGACATGGGGGTAGAGACTCTCGTCGATCCAGTCCTCGTCTATGAACTCGGGATAGACAGGAAGCCTGGGCCTCAACTCGAATCCGGCGCCCTCGGTTCTAGCCCGAAGCTCGTCGAGATGGGGCCAGGGTGCTTCGGGATTGACCCAATCGATGGTGAGCGGAGAGACACCGCCCCAGTCGTTGATCCCGGCCTCGAGGTAGATCTCGTAGCCCTCGGTCAGGTTGGGTGGCACCTGGACATTGGCCTCCGGCCCCATGATCCAACGGGCCAGAGCGACAACCCGGGCAAACCATCGCGGCACAGGCTCCGCAGACCGGCGCATCGGGGTGTCCGCCTTGGCCCTGAAGTTCTGGATGATGACCTCCTGGATCGCCCCGGTGCCGGCAGCGAGATCTCTCAGGGCGAACAGCGAGTCGACCACATTCTCACGAGTCTCACCGATGCCCACCAGGATCCCGGTGGTGAACGGGACTTTCATCCGTCCCGCCGCCTGGATGGTGGCCACCCTCTGCGCCGGGTCCTTCGTGTGCGTCCCGTGATGAGGCATCCCCACCTCCATCAGACGTGGCGAGATGTTCTCCAACATCATTCCCATCGACGGATTGGTCGGACGGAGCAATCCCATGTCTTCGTCGTCGAGGAGCCCGGGGTTGGCGTGGGGGAACAGGCCCGTCTCCGATCGGACCAAGGCCGACATCTCGGCCACGTAGTCGATCGTGGTGCCCAAGCCTTTCGCCTCCAGGAACTCGACGGCCTGCGGCCACCGCTCCTCGGGTCGGTCGCCAAGGGTGAACAACGCCTCGGTGCAGCCCGCTTCGTCACCGGCTCGCACGATGGCCAGTACCTCATCGGGCTCCAGGTACATCCCGCCGGCGCCTGGGGGCTTGGCGAACGTGCAGTAGGTGCAGCGATCCCGGCACAGCGTGGTCAGGGGGATGAACACCTTCCGGCTGTAGGTGACAGTCCGGCCCCTGCCCTCGTCTCGCATGGCGCGGGCGTGGGCGAACAGGGACGCGTCATCATCGTGCCCGGCCAGATAGCGAAGGGCGAGCTCAGGATCGGGGTTCGGGTGGGTCAAAGGCGAGTCTCGGATCGGCGACGCTCAGGCTATGCCCGAGGAAGAGGCTTCGGTCAAGCCCCCGTCAACAGGGAGTATGACGCCTGTCATCCAATCAGCTGCATCGGAGGCGAGAAAGACGATGGCACGAGCGACGTCCTCGGGCGTTCCCAACCGACCCAATGGGTGCATCCGGGCGGCAACCTCTTCGTTCTGCCAGAGCATCGCCGAGAGTCGGGTCTTGACCACACCGGGCGCCACCGCGTTGACCCGGATCGTGGGAGCAAGTTCGTGGGCGAGTTGACGGGTCATGTGCACCAACCCGGCCTTGGAGACGTTGTAAGCCCCGGTGATCGGGCTCGGGCGCAGTCCCCCGACCGAGGAGACATTTACCACCGAGCCACCGTTCTTCTCCATCGAGGCCCGGTAGGCGGCGCGAACCCACAGCAACGGTGCCCTTTGGTTGACCGCCCAGGTCTTGTCGAGGGCGCCCAGGTCGACCTCCATGAGCTCACCGGCCGATGGGTTGGTCCCGGCATTGTTGACCAGGATGTCACAGGAGCCGAACCGCTCCACGGTCAGGGCCACGGTCTCATCGGCCGACTCCTCGGAGTCAGCCCGAGCCGGGACGGCGAGCAAGCGATCAGGGTCGACACCCGCTCCGATCAACTCGGCGGCTGCCGTTTCGATGTTCTCGGGTTTCCGGGAGGTGATCGTGATCCCCTCCGCTCCGCTCAGAGCGAACTCGAGGGCAGTCGCCTGACCGATGCCGCGACTGGCCCCCGTGACCAGCACGACCTTCCCCTCAACCGAGACGTCCATGATCCTCCTCGACCGATGCGCCGGCGGTCAGTGACCGCCTCTCTTCACTCCCCCGTATTTCATTCGTGTGTCAGCCATCGCCGCTGCCCGCTGCTCGTCGTCGTTGACACCGGCGTCAACGATCTCTCCCACGAACAAGGTGTGGGTCCCGAGGTCGACCACCTGGCGAACCTCGCAATCCATCCAGGCGACCGCCTCATCGAATATAGGAGCACCTGTCCTCCCGAGGTGGACCGGTCTGCCGTTGAGAGTGTCGCCCTCACGTTCGGCGGGCTTGGAGAACTTGACGAACACACGCGTGTCCTCGGCCGACCAGAGATTCACGCTGAAGGCGCCACCCTCGGAGATGAGACGATGGGTGACAGCCTTGTTGTCGACACCGACCCCGATGAGCACCGGCTCCATCGACAATTGGGTGACCCAGGAGGCGGTCATCCCATTCCACTCCTCGCCCGAAGCTGAGCCGATCAGCGCAAGTGCGTTGGGAATCTTCCAGGTGACCTTGTTGACTAGTTCGGGGTCCACGTCTCTCGCACCGACAAAGGGAGCGGGGACACCCTAATCTCAGCCCGGTGCGCATCCTGATCGCCACGACCGGGGTCCTTCCATCAGCTCCAGTCGCAGAACTGTGCCGACGTCTCAATGCGGAGGGCGAAGGCGTGACCGTGATGACGGTCGTCCGGGTTCCCCGCTCCTTCCTCGAGGCGCTCGACGACGATGTCCGCCGCTCCTTCCTCGACGACTCCCCAATCGAGTCGTCAGACGCCGAGGCCAAGGCAGCCCGCTATCTCGAGGAGCGAGGGCAGAAGGCGGTTGAGCCCATCATCGCTGCCCTCCGGGCGTCGGGGATGGAGGCGCAGGTCCGGTTCGTCGAAGGTGACGACCCGGCCGAGGCGATCATCAACACCGCCGAGGACGTGGGCGCCGAGCTGGTCATGATGGGCGCCACCCGACGCCTCTTCACCGAAGAGGCCTGGCGCAGTGTGTCCGCCAGGGTCATGGACAAGTCGCATCTCCCTGTTCTCCTGGTGCCCGGCACCCGCTTCGAGGACACCTCAGAGATGCCGGTTTTGGAACTCTGAAGGCAAAGCCCTTCAAAGCTCCCGTTTTACGTTCTACGTTCTACGTTTTACGTTTTACGTCTTGGGGTCCACACTGTTCCTCAGCCGTATCAGTTGTCGCCGGACCTTGTCGACATCGTCAAGGAGATTCCTGTCTTCCTCCAGTAGCCGGAGATGTTGAGCAATGAGTATCTGACTCTCGAGTTCCGACGCCGACCCGATGGCGATCTGAAGAAATCGTGCCTTGTCCGCTTGGCTGCCTCGACCAGTACCTTCAGCGATGTTCGACGAGACGGAGACCGCGGCCGAGCGCATCTGCGCGGTGAGGCCGTACTTCTCTGTCGCAGGCAGCCCGTCAGTCACTTCGTAGACACGCGCCGCCAGACCGATGCTCTCGTGCCACACCCGCAGCTTCTTGAAGTCTTGCACACCACCTAACTACGTGATCAGGGCAGCCAAGAAAACCCTCTCGTAGAACGTACAACGCCTTTCTGTCACACCCTCTCCCTAGCGTTTCGGGTATGGGACTTTCTCGACTTTGTGACCACGAACCGACCTGGGTGGGGCGGGTCGCCGTGTCCGCATGTGCCGACTGCGGGCGGGTCGACTGGTTCTCCGATTCGGGGCCGGTCGATCACGCGGAAGCGATGGCGCATCTCTTCGGGAGCTACGACCTGATCGGTCATCTCGATGCCTTGGGCGGCCCCACTCCTAGCGTCCTCGCCTATGCCGCCCCATCGACGAAGAAGCGGAAGAACCTCGACGCCCTGCCCAAGCATGTGTGGCTCGAGGTGGGTCCACGGCTTTGGCTTTCCCACGACGGGGAAATCCTGTTGCTTGCCACCGACCATCAGCTCCTCATCGAAAATCTGATCCGAGGCGCCTGAATCAAGCGGAGGCCGCCTCCGTGAACTGGGTCTCGTAGAGCGATGCGTACAAGCCGTTCGCCGCCACCAACGATTGATGGGTCCCCCTCTCCACAATCTGACCATCATCGATCACGAGTATCTGATCCGCAGCCCGAACCGTGGATAGACGATGGGCTATGACCAGCGAGGTGCGCCCCTGTCTCAGCACTTCCAGGGCCTCCTGGATCAACGCCTCGGATCTGGAGTCGAGATGGGAGGTCGCCTCGTCCAGGATGAGGACCTTCGGGTCTTCCAGCAGAACCCGGGCAATTGCGATCCGCTGCTTCTCACCGCCGGAGAGCCGGTATCCCCGCTCACCGACGATGGTCTCGAAGCCGGCGGGCAGCTTTGAGACCATCTCGTGGATGTTGGCGGCGCGGGCCGCCTCTTCGAGCTCTTCCAGAGTGGCGTCCGGCTTCGCATATCGGAGGTTGGCGGCGATGGTGTCGTGGAACAAGTAGGTCTCCTGTGTGACCACCCCCACCGACGCGGCCAGCTCGCGCAGGGCGACATTGCGCACATCGTGGCCGTCGATCAGGACCGCACCCTCGGTGACGTCGTACAGCCTTGGCACCAAGTAAGAGATGGTCGTTTTGCCGGCTCCGGACGGCCCGACCAGCGCCGTCAAGGTCCCCGGCTCGGCAACGAAGGTCACGTCCCGGAGAGCCCACTCCCGTGTGGAGGCCTGGGGGACGCTGGCCACCTGATCCTGGGAGCCCCGCCGGCCGAATCGCTTGACCGCCTCGAGCCCTTCGGGCCCGTCGCTCTGGTATCGGAACCAGACATCGTCGAACTCGACCCGACCAGCGACAGGAAACAGGGGCTCGGGATGCTCGGGGTCCGGGATATCGGTCTCCAGGTCAAGCACCTCGAAGACGCGCTCGAAAGAGACCAGGGAGGTCGCAAACTCGACCCGGGAGTTCGAGATCGCTGACAACGGCCCGTAAAGCTGGGCAAGGAGCGCGGAGAACATCACGATCGTCCCCACGTCGATAACACCCCGGATCACCATCAACCCGCCAACCCAGAACACGGCGGCCGTGCCCACCGCCGAAACCAGGCCCAATGCGGCGAAGAAGCCCCTGCCCACCATCGCCCTTCGCACCCCTAGGTCTCGCACCAGGGCAGCCTGATCGCTGAACCGCTCCGCCTCCTGGTCCCATCGGCCGAAGAGACGGACCAAAAGGGCGCCGCTCACGTTGAACGCCTCCTGCAGTATCCCCGACATCTTCGACTCATGCTCCATCTGTTGCTGTGTCACCCGGCGCAAGACCTTGGCGACACGTCGTGCCGGGATGACGAAAAGAGGGAGCGCAGCGACTGCGAGCAGAGTCAGCCGCCACTCGGCCTGAAGCATGACCACCAGGATGAAGGCAACCGAGACGACATTGGAGACAATGGAGACGAGGGTTCCGGTGATCGCTTGCTGTGATCCGACCACATCGCTGTTGAGACGGTTCATCAGCTCACCGGTCTTGGTGGCAGTGAAGAACCGGAGCGACATCCTCTGCAGATGACTGAACA
>CAZRID010000009.1:4099-10654 GCA_964600055.1 uncultured Acidimicrobiaceae bacterium | reverse complement strand
AGCAGGTCCCGGTCGATGTCGGGACGATCCTGCTCCTCGTCGTATTGCAGGTAGCTCCACCAGCCACCGGAATGGAAAATGCCTGGCCTCCGTGTCGGCCATCGAAGGTTATCCGGCAGGTGTCCCTAGATCGGAGAGCGGCACCAGGTTGGTGACCATCTCTTGGAGGGCTGCTACGGCCACGAATGTGCGTCCGAAGAGCTCGTATCGGTAGTCGCCATCGAACCAGACCAGGGTCGTGCCGTTGGAGGCCTCGAGCGACCACACCGGTCTGCCCTCGACGGTGGTGACTGCACACACCTCGGTGGTGCGGTCCGAGAAGCGAGCACATGAGAGGTCGGCCCCGGGCTCGCTCACCTCGGCGGCGGCCGCCGCGTCGGCCGAGACCCGAAGAACAATCATCTGTGCGACCGAACGCGACCTCGTGTAGGGCTCGGAGGACCAGATACCGAAAGCAGCCACAGGGTCGACGGACAGGTTTCCGTCGTTGTCGAAGACGATCTGTGAGGTCACGTACTCCGAGAGATATGGCGTTGACGATGGAAATCTGAGCTCAGGGACAAGGGCCGCGATCTCAGCTCGGCTGGCCTGCACGAACAGATCCCCTCCCCTGCGCTCGAAGATCGCATCCTTTACCGCCTCCGGGTCATCGAGCAGCTCGCCACCGATGTCATCGTTGAACCACTTGAGGATTTCGGCGCTGATCACGATCGGAACGGTGGTGGGCACCGTCGTCGTCGTGATGATTGTGGGCTCCCCTATCCAGCCCGAGCTTCGCTGGCCCAACGACGCGAAGGGCGCGTCCCCACAGGCGGCCAGCAGGATGGTCGCTATGAGTGCCGCCGTGCGGGCCCGGTGTCGCACGTTCCCTCCATGATCGTTTGCCCCCTCATTCGCTCTTTCAACGAAGAAACCCGCCCCGACCGTTCCCGTGTCGAAAGCGGGTCCGCTGACGGTAACACCGAGTTCCTTATCCTCATGGTTGTGAATGGCGTGACGCTGATAACAGATTCCTTCCCGGAGCACCCGGCGATGGACGTCGCCGTGAGCCATTCCACGCTTGCTGCGGTGGCGCGCGGGGACCTCGGCGCCGTTTTCCGGCTCCACGTCCCCGGACGTGTCGTGGCCTTTGGGCGGGCGGACCGGGTTCAGCACGGCTATTTGCAGGCCGTGAGTGCGGCAGGCGCCCATGGATTCGCCGCAGTCGAGCGGCTCGCCGGAGGTCGAGCCGCCGTATTCCATGAGTCGACGCTCGCTTTCGCCCTCGCTGTTCCTGAGGAAGATCCGAGGGCCGGGATCAGAGAGCGATTCCAGGCGATGGCAGGGATCATGGCGTCGTCGTTCGAGAGTCTTGGCATCGACGCCCGCATCGGTGAGCTTCCCGGTGAATACTGCCCCGGAGAGTGGTCGGTCAACGTTGCGGGGAAAGTCAAAGTCATGGGTGTGGGTCAGCGTCTGGTCAGGGGCGCAGCCCATGTCGGGGGGGTGGTGGTCGTCGATGACGGTGAGCGGATTCGCGATGTCTTGATCCCGGTCTACCGAGCCCTCGGCCTGGACTGGGACCCACGCACGTCGGGTGCCCTTGCCGATCGCGCCCCGGGCTTGGACAACGCAAAAGTAGCCACCGCGATCGTGACCGCGATGTCGAGGGGGTTCGATCTGGTTCGTGGGGAGCTCCCCGACTCGGTGATAGACGAGGCGAGGACAATGCTCTCAGACCATCTGCCCCGGGTTGCCTGATGCATGTCCTGGTAGTGAACGGCCCCAACCTCAACCTGCTTGGCACAAGGGCGCCCGAGGTCTACGGCAGCGCAACCCTCTCCGACCTGGAGGCACAGATATCGGCGTGGGGCCAGAGACTCGGCGTCGTCACCTCGTTTCATCAGTCCAATCACGAGGGTGGCGTGGTCGAAGCCATCCATGCCGCGGCCGATGCGGACGGGATCATCATCAATCCCGGGGCCCTGACCCATACCTCCAGGTCGATCGGTGATGCCATCCTCTCGGTCGGGGTGCCCGCCGTTGAGGTCCACATCTCCGACGTACGACAGCGGGAGCCCTGGCGAGCCGTTTCGCTCGTCTCCGAAGCGTGCGTTCGGACGATCTACGGGCGTGGAACCGGCGGGTATCAGGCGGCCCTGCGACATCTGCGAAATCGCGCCGCCATGGACTTCGAGACGATTCGCTATGGGCCCCATCGAGAGAACGTGGGAGACCTCCGGGTGCCGACCGGAGACGCTGCGGGACTGGTCGTACTGATTCACGGCGGCCTCTGGCGGGACGAGTACGAACGCGACACGACCGAGATGCTGGCGGTCGACCTCACGGAGAGGGGATACGCCACCTGGAACATCGAATACCGCCGGGTGGGGGGCGGTGGATGGCCCGGTTCCCCTCATGATGTCCTGACCGCGATCGACTTGACGCGACAACTCGAGAGTATGTCGCGCTTGCCGCTGGCCGTGGTGGGACATTCGGCCGGGGGCCATCTCGGGCTCTGGGCCGTCGCCCGTCGTCCAGAATCGGTGGGACTCGTCATTGGTCTCGCCGCGGTGACCGATCTCGCGGCGATGGCATCATCGGGTGAGGTTGGCGCCCTTGATGCCCAACTGCTGCTCGACTCCGGGGCGCCATCGAGCCTGGACGCGGTGTCTACGACGACCTTGCTGATCCACGGAGAGGTCGATGAGATCGTTCCCGTCTCTCATTCCACGCGGCTCGAATCGGTTGCTTCTGTCGAGGTCATGGCGGGCATGGGCCACTTCGGCCTGCTGGACGCTGAGAGGGAGCATTGGCCACTGGTGGTGACCGCGCTGAAATCGGCCCTCTCATGACCCATTCCGAGTTGCCTTGGTTATCCACAAGTCGGTAGGGTTTTCCACCTTGGGCAGTGGGCCAGTGCCCACAGTGGAGTCACTTCATATGCGTTTGAGACGCCTTTCGTTTATCGCTGGATGGGCGGCAGTCGCACTTCTGGCGGTAGCCGGATTCGCGGCGTTCGGTACTTCGGGCAGTACCCAGACCGACCTTGGCTTCGACGCGTCCGCAGCCAGCATGGGTCACGACACGGGCGCCCAAGCCGGGCTGACCTTCGCGTTGCTTGCCGGGGACCCGGCCGAGGCCCAAACCCTGGATACGACTCTGGAAACGGTCCCGGCGGGACCGGAAGAAGGGACTACGGGCGAGGAACAGGCCTCACCTGGAACCATCGCCACCTCGGGATGGCTCTCCCAGGTCCAGGTGCGCGCCCTCGTCGCCGAGTACTTCGCGGCCGAGGATGTCAACAAGGCGGTGCGGGTGGCCTGGTGTGAGTCCAGGTTCGACCCAACCTCTACCAACCTCCGGACCGGTGGAGTCGGCCTCTTCCAACACCTCCCCCGATATTGGGTAGAGAGAGCCGAGAACGCCGGCTTCCCGAACGCCGAGCCCACGGACCCCGAGGCCTCCACCGCTGCTGCGGCGTGGGCTGTTTATGACGGCGGCGGTTGGGACGTGTTCACCTGTCGGGGTTAGCTGCCTTCGGAGTTCAACTGGTCCCGAGTCATGAACAGTGGGACTGAAGGGCATTTAGCCAAACTGTTGCGCCGGCCTGACCCGGAACCTATCTTCGTCCCATCGCCGGAGTGCAAATAGTGGCCCGATCTGAGCCGGCTCGAGTGCGCCTGGCAACACCGGCCGACAGAGGAGGAAGCGTGGCGAATCGAGTCTTGCTCAAGGGTGGGCACGTAGTGACCATGGACCCGTCGCTCGGAGACCTCTCCCCCGGAGACGTGCTCATCGACGGCGACAGCATCGCCCGGGTGGCACCGAACATAGACGCCGGCGACGCCGAAGTCATCGACGCCTCGGGTGACATCGTCATTATCGGCGTCGACCTCAACCGGGCATTGAACCTGATCGAGACCTCCCGTGACAACCCTCTGGCACGTCTCGTGGAAAGGGGGGCGGCAGCCGCCGGAGCATGACCCCTGATACACGACACCTGGTCCTCCGCGCCGACGAGGCTCGGTACGAGACCCCGGCTGAACTGGCCGGGCCCAGCTCGGGCTTCTCTCGATGGTCGATGGTGGACGACACGACGCCCGGAGCGGTTCACACCGGCTTCGGTTTGACCCGGCTCGAGGCGGGGGGCCGGATCGACGCTCACCTCCACTCCTTCGAGGAGACCTTCTACGTGCTCGACGGATCGGTAGTAGTTGAAACACCTGAGGCCGCGGTCGAGCTGGTCCCTGGGGACTACGGGATGATCCCGGTGGGAGTGCCCCACTCCTGGCGCAATTTGTCCGGCGAGGAGGCACGTTGGGTTGACCTGCTCACCCCGCAGCCACGCCCGTGGTTCGATCACGACACCTTCCTCGTCCCGGCCACCATCGAACGAGAGCCGATCCAGGTCGACCCACGGGACCCACGGACCCGGTCCTTCGGCCATATCGACCCGGGGAACATGGACCCGGCACGTCAGACCCAGGATATGCTGAGGGTGTCGGCCAGCATGCGCACCGCCCTTCTGGTCTATTCAGGGATCACCCTGAAGATGATGTCCGACACCGACCTCGGCGCCCAGCTCTCCACCATGTTCATGGTCCAGTATGAGCCCCGGGGCCTGGCCGGCGCACATGATCACCCGTTGGAAGAGACCTACCTGATTCTCGACGGTGAGGTCGACGCCGTCTTCGACGGCATTCGATACCGGTTGAAGTCCGGAGACGTCGCCTTCGCCGGGGTCGGAGCGGTCCACGAGTTCTCCAATCCCACCGACACCACGGTTCGCTGGCTGGAGACCCAGTCACCAGCGCCGCCGCCCCGCCACTCCTACCGTTTCGCTCGGGACTGGAAGTACCTGAACGAGAAACTGGCGGAGGAGTGAGCCCGGGCCCGCTCACCCTGCTTCGATCGAGAGCAGGTCATAGGCCACAGGCTGCCCGGGTTCCCCGGCGCGGCATGTGAGGAACAGCGGCTCGGGAAGACTGCGCGCCGCGACGCGCACGCGATGAATGACACCTTCGTGGTCACGGAACACGACGTCGGCATGGTGTGGATCGGAGCGCCGGTACTCGACCAGTTCCAATTCGTCGAATCCGTACCGCGACTCGGACGCACGGAGATAGTGCTCAGCGGCCTGCACCATTCGCGGCTGAATGCTCCTTCCCCGGTGATGGGCGAGGTCGAGCCTTCCCGCCTCGTACTCCGCGACGAGAGTCCCCGAGTCCTCCGGCTCGAGCCGTCCGAAGTAGTCCCCTCTCGGGAGCACGACCAGGTTCCCGGCGAAACGATCGCCCCCGATGTGCGAGGTCTCCCATGTCTGATCCGGTCGGAGTTCCGACATTGCGCGGAACAGGGGCCTGCCTTTGTCGGCGCAACAGATGTCGTGTCGACCGTGGGTACAGACCAGGTAGACCGGGTCATCGACGGGACGACCGAAGGCGGGAAGTCGCCCATGAGCGAATCCCTCGAGATCGAGGTCGCCGAGGCTGGCTTGATCGGAGACAGGTCCGAAGACGATGGCCGGCGCGCCTGCATCGTCTCCAGAGTGGGCCAAGAAGGCAACGGGTGGCCGATCCTCTTTGGTCCGCCGGCGAATGAGAAGGATGCGAATCCCAAGCCCGGCCGCCTTGCGGAGAAGGGGCCGGGCCCGCTCGACCGGGAAGTCACTATCGAACAGGGCATCGGGCCCCCACGCTCCAGGTTGTTCGATCAGAAGCCAGGCCTTCACCAACGACGCTGTGGCGATCAATGACTCGTCGCGCCCCAAAGCCTCGGCGGAGCAACGAGGCCGGCCCGGTATCACTCGACTACCTCGAGCAGCCCTTCCATGATGAGACGCCGCACCAGGACGATTCGACTGGGCTGGTCGAGGTGAGAGGCGAGCTCTTCCACCGACACTCGATCCCGGCTCAGGATGTCCTTCATCACCGGCTCCAGCCATTCCGGCATCCTGAGCTCGCGATCGCCGAGCAGCAGCGACAGCTCACCGTCGGCCAACCCGAACGTGCACATGGCACCATCCCGCTTTTGGACGATCGAGTCGTCGGTGAGGGCGTCGAGTGCCAGCAATTGATGGATCTGGCCCCGGAGCACCGGTTGACGGGTGGTGAGGAATCTCAGGCGGAGCCGCTCTGCCACGGCCACGGCATCCGCTTTGGCCACAAGGGCGCCGAGTTCTGTAAGGCGCTCCTCGACGACCTGGCGGAACAAATCCGGTTGATCGGCGAACCGGAGAGGCAGCGGCTCGCCGAGCATCGGTTCCTCTGCGGCCAGCTTCACCGCCTCGCTCAGAGCCGAGGCCCAGGTGAGGCTGAGGATCCCGATCGTGATATGAACTGAAGCATGTTGCTGGGTGCTGGCGGCGTGCGGGAACCGGGAGGGGATGTACAAAGAGTCACCCGGCCCGATCCCGGCATCGATGAGCGGTGGTCGGGTCGGGGGAAGGTCGTACCGCTCATGGACCTGCCAATTCTTAATGCCATGCGACTGCAGCACGAAGACGTCATGCTCGTCCTCGTGGGCGTCGAAGCCCTGTGACCCTGGTGGGGTCACGTATGCGTTGGCCTGGAC
>CAZRID010000009.1:0-3999 GCA_964600055.1 uncultured Acidimicrobiaceae bacterium | reverse complement strand
CGTGGGCGTCGAAGCCCTGTGACCCTGGTGGGGTCACGTATGCGTTGGCCTGGACCGGATGTCCGAGCGCTTGCTCCAGGCGCCGACAGAAGAGCGCCAGAGGGTGCCAATACCGATGCATACCCTGGAACACGATCGTGGCTCCGGCCGCGAACTCCCGAAACACCGCGCTGGAATCCAGCACCCCGGAGGCAGCCTCGGACCCGGTGCGGGTGGTCTTGGTGTAGGTGCTCGCGGGAAGGGTCTTGCCTGCCCTGACCAGTCGGAAGGCGGGGAGTCGCAGACCCATCGAGGAGACGATGTGATCGACGTCGTCGAGCGAGAGCAGGTCCTCGAACCCGCGATCATCCTCTGCGGTTCGGAGCAGTGGGCGTCGTCCCCAGAGCTCGGCGGCGAATACGTTGGGGTCCCCCACACACCGGGAGAGCGCGTCCGCGCCCCCAGCGTCGGTTGGAGCAGGCCCGGATTGCAGGGTCAGTTGTCCTTGGAGTCCGTATCCGTGGTGTCCACGCCATCCGTATCGGTGGTGTCCACCCCATCCGTATCCGTGGTGTCGACGCCATCGGTATCGGTTGTGTCGACGCCATCCGTATCGGTCGTGTCCACCCCATCGGTGTCCGTGGTGTCGACGCCATCGGTGTCGGGATCGGTGCTGTCGCTGTCCCGGCTCGTTGCCCTCGGGGTTTCGCTACCAATCGTTCGAATGTCTTCGTTACTCAGTGTGCCTGGCGCTGCCTCATCTTCGGTCATGACGTTCCTTGCTGTTGGGGACGGTCTTACGCGTCCGAGGCTACTCGCCGGCTGCCAGTGCCCGGGACGCCTCCAAATGAGATCCCTTCGATGGCGTCGTTGTCGCTCGTGGTCAGGACCAAACGACGATCGCACGAGACGTAGACCAGCTCGATGTTGGTGTCGGTGTCGGCCACCCGACGCGCCATCGCGCCCAGTTCCCCTGGGCGGTCCTCGAAGGTCATCATCACGACCTCGACCTCAGGCCCCACTTCGATTCCTGCTTCGGATAGGGCAGATCGAGCGGCGTCGGCATCCTCGACGAGGATGTGCACTGCATTGCGTCCGCCGGTGGCGACCCCGCATATCCCTTCGATATCGACCCCGGCGCGTCCCAGGGCTTCACCCATGTCGGCCAGGGCTCCTGGTCGGTCGTCGAGCATCACTGTCAGATCTCGGGCCATATGTTCCTCCTTTCTGACGCCGAAAACCTACGCGAGGATCGCTTCGCCTACCGTTCGCCCATGGCCATATGGGACGACGTCCGTCGGATCGCCCTGAGTCTTCCCGACACTGACGAGAGGACGTCGAGGGGCACGCTCCAGTGGCGGGTCAAGGACAAGGGCTTCGTCTGGGAGCGACCGTTGCGTCGAGCCGACTATGAGGCCCTTGGGGACGCCGCCCCTGACGGGCCGATCCTCGGTGTCCGGGTGCCCGATCTGGGGGTCAAGGAGGCGCTCCTCACCGACGACCCGACTGTCTACTTCACCACACCACATTTCGACGGGTACCCGTCGATCCTGATCCGTCTGCCGGAGATCTCGATCCCCGAGCTCGAGGAGTTGGTGATCGAGGCCTGGATCGACCGGGCCCCGAAGCGTTTGGTCAAGGAGTATCTGGAGAGAACCTGGGGTAGGGACGGGGTGTGGGGAAGGTCAACCCCTATCTGGGTCGTTCAGCCTGATCCGGGATTGGCGCCACATAATTCACGATCGACCGGTAATCATCCGCCTGATGCGACTTGCGGCGTTCATTCTCCCCGATCGCAGCCATCTGCACCATCCGCCAGACACCAATCTCCCGTTCACCATCAACGATCAACCGGTCGATCTGATCCTCAGAAAGACTTCCCCAATCCATAACCAAGAACCTGCGGAGGGGGTGTGACAAATTTGAATTCACCGTTGAGAGGACAGAGATTCTTTCGGCGACGTCCGTCAGTGTCCAGGGTTCGGTAGCTTGCGAGACTGAGACAAGAGGTGAGTTATGACTTCGACCGACTTCGTTTCCCTGGTCCGTCCCGAGGAGCGTGTCGAGGGCGGCGCTCCGACACCGGGCATGACTCGCGAGGAGGCCGTTTCAGTTGAAGGCATGTGGGCCGGCCTGGTCAGAACCGATGCTCGCATGACCTCGGGATGGCATCACCACGGTGCCTACGACACCTCGATCTATGTGATCACCGGGGCCCTGCGTATGGAATTCGGCCCGAATGGTGAAACCGTGGTGGACGCAGGGGCGGGTGACTTCCTCCATGTCCCCAAAGGAGCGATCCATCGCGAGAGCAACCCGGGGGACATCGAGAGCCAGTTGGTGGTGGTGAGAGCTGGGCACGGCCCTCCCGTCATCAACGTGGAATCCCCAGCCTCCAGCGATTCTTAGAAACGCGGTGGGCTCAAACGAACCGCCGACCGATCAGCCACGCCGTGCCGGCCTCACCTTCGACGAGAACATCGAGCTCACCGAAGACGTCCCGCAACTCCCCAGGTGGGGCACGGAAGGGCCCGGGGCCGGCGTCTACCTCGCTGAGAACTGCGACCGCCAGAAGGCCGCCAGGTAACAGCCGGTCCATCATCGCCTGGTCGAGTCGTCGATCCCGAAACAGATGGCAGAGAAGCAGATCCACTTGCGGGCCCAGAGGAAGACCACCATCCAGATCGAACACTTCGAAACGGCAACGGTCGACAACATCGGAGTCGCCGGCCAACCGCCGAGCGAGATCGATGGCGACCGGCGAGACATCGACGCCGTAGACCTCCATCCCCCGAGCGGCGAGCCACACGGCGGCTCGACCCCGACCACACGCAATCTCCAGGGCAAGTCCTTCGGTCGGAAACATGTGTTCGAAAGGAGCGAAGACCGGA
Source organism: uncultured Acidimicrobiaceae bacterium (assembly GCA_964600055.1). Classification (GTDB taxonomy): domain Bacteria; phylum Actinomycetota; class Acidimicrobiia; order Spongiisociales; family ZC4RG35; genus JARDZU01. The sequence continues at coordinate 1,129 of CAZRID010000009.1, read as the reverse complement.
GGAGGCTCACGGAAGCCAACCGGTGCCCGCCCTCCCTCGGCGTACCGGGCGTCCCAATGGCGACGGTCGTCTTCGCTCACGGAGGCTGACGATAAGGGCGCTTGCGGGCGCATAGGCGCCGACCTGAGCGGGGGGGCGCGATCTGCGCGGGCTTATGGCGACAGAACCGTTGACCTGCTTGACGCGGGCCGGTATCCTTACTATATCGACGTAGTAAGGATGGCGCCATGGATGTCGCAGCCAAGGTCACCTCAAAGGGACAGATCACGATCCCGAAAGAAGTTCGCGATGCACTCGGCATCGCTGAGGGCGACCAGGTCGTGTTCAGGGTTGAACAGCACCGTGCTCTTTTCGCCAGGACGGCCCATCTGCTCGACCTTGCCGGCGCGGTCGAGGTCCCCGCATCCAAACGAGGCGCCCGCTGGGAAGAGGTTCGCACCAACACCCGTCGCGCTCGCGCCGAGGCGCGTGGGTGACGGCTTTCGTAGACACCAACGTCCTGATTCGGCACCTGGCGGGCGATCCCCCCGATCTCGCGATACGAGCCACGACCTTCCTCGCTGAAGCCGACGACCTGCTACTTCCCGATCTGATCGTGGCCGAGATCGTGTACGTGCTGGAGTCCTTCTACGAGGTGCCCGCCGAGGAAGTGGCTCGGTTGGTGCGGTCCGTGATTGGGTTTCCTCCCATCCGAACGATGGATCCTGCGTTGCTGCTGCGATCTCTCGAGGTGTACGAAACACACCACATCGACTACGCCGAGGCGTACCTTGCCGCCTCCGCAGAAGGCTCCGGAGTCAACGACATCGTCTCCTTTGACCGCAGCATCGACCGGGTGCCGACCGTCAATCGAATCGAACCTTGACCCTCACCGAAAGTCCCGCGACTGCACGGTCTGCACCCCGATCGGCTCGAAGGAACGGGCCACGATGTTGGTCACACCGTCGTGGTATTCGAGCCTGCCGTGGATCACCAGGGCCGGGCTCTTTCGCACCACCTGACGATGCTTGGCCCAGACATCGGGCAGGACCACGATGTTGAGCAACCCGGTCTCGTCCTCCAGGTTGAGGAAGTAGACACCCTTGGCGGTACCGGGTCGCTGCCGATGGGTGACGACACCCGCCACCTT
>CAZRID010000008.1:0-24720 GCA_964600055.1 uncultured Acidimicrobiaceae bacterium | reverse complement strand
GATGTCGCCCGGCTACGTCGAGTGGAACGGTCCCATCGAGGACATCCAGGTCGGCACCGGCGCCCTGACCGGAAACAACAGCACCGAGACGAAGCAGGACACTCCACTCGTCTGGTGTGCCATCCGGGAGAGGAAACAGCGCCGGCGAGTAGTTGGCCACGTTTCGCACCGAGAGCTGATTGAAGGCGAAGTCGTAGTGAGGTCGGCGCAATGGAGAGACTCCAGGGAGGATCACGTCGGCATGACGTGTGGTCTCGTTGAGGTAGAGGTCGATCGACACCATGAGCTCCAGCCCGGCGAGAGCCACGTCGAGATGGTCGCTGTCCGGGGTCGAAAGCACCGGATTCCCCGCGATGGTCACCATCGCCCTGATCTGACCAGGCCCGGACTGGACGATCTCTTCGGCCAGGGTGGAGACGGGAAGCTCTCCCCTGACCTCGGGCAAAGCGCGTACCCGGCTCACCCAGCGACCGACCTGGAAAGCCCGCCGTGAACGTGGTTGCTCGTGGGCGGCATGGGGGAACATCGCTCCTCCGGCACGGTCCAGGTTCCCGGTCAGGACGTTCAAAATGTCGACCATCCACGAGGCCATCGTTCCGAACTCGGCGGTATGGGTGCCGATCCTGCCGTAGACGGCGGCGCGGTCCACATTGGCCAACTCACGAGCGAGGCGACGGATCCGCTCCACATCCACCCCGGTGGCCGCGGCAACGATCTCGGGGGTGAAGGCCTCCACGGAAGCCCCGATCTCCTCGACTCCGGAGACATGGCCTTCGAGGTCACCGAGATCGACCAGGCCCTCGTCGAAGAGGACGTTTGCCAGGGCGAAGAGGAACAGGGCATCGGTGCCGGGGCGGATGAACACGTGCTCGTCGGCCGCGTCGGCCGTTTTCGTCCGTCTCGGGTCGACTACCACGACCTTGCCGCCCCGCTCTCGGATCGCCTCGAGACGGCCGGGCCAGTCGGGCGCGGTCGCCAGGCTCCCGTTGGACTCGTAGGGATTGGCTCCGAGCATCAAGAGATACGAGGTCCGGTCGATGTCGGGCACCGGGATCAGATCGGGGTGACCGAACATGAAGCCCGAGGAGATGTGCTTAGGCATCTGGTCGACGGTGGCGGCACTGAAGATGCTTTTCGTCCTCAGCATCTTGAGGAACACCCTGGGATAGAGGACACCTGACATCGAATGGACGTTGGGATTCCCGAGGTAGACGCCGACGGCATCGTTCCCGTGCTCGGCGATGATCGGAACCAGCCGGGACTCGATAAGGGCGAAGGCTTCGTCCCAGGTCGCCGGTTCGTGCTTCCCGTTGCGTCTGATCAGGGGGGTCCGCAGCCGGTCGGGGTCTTCATCGAGCTTGCCCAGTGTCGATCCCTTGGGGCAGATGAAGCCGTGGCTGAACACATCGTCACGGTCTCCGCGGATCCTGACCACCTTCTCGTTCTCATGGGTGACCTCGAGACCACAGGTGGCCTCACAGAGGGGGCAAGTCCGAATGTCGATGGAGGTGGTCATGCGCCGACCGCCGCCACTTCGCCGGCCCGTCCCTGGACCACCGGGAGCGCAGGCTCGATGCGTACGTCGCGTCTGGTGAGCCTCTCCCCGCAATTCCCGCAGTGGGCGACGGCTTGAGCCTCGTGGCCACAGGTCACATGGACCACTTTCTGACGGTCGGTGCCCGCCGGGGGCTTCCAGCGCTCCCCATAGCTCCACAGGGCCATGAGCACGTCGAAGAGGTCCTTGCCCTGTTCGGTGAGCCGGTACTCATGGCGAGGCGGGCGCTCCTGATAGATGTTTGTCACCATCATCCCGTTGGCGACGAGGCGCTCCAGGCGATCGGTGAGGACATTGCGGGCAATCCCGAGATCGTTGACGAACTCATCGAACCGACGCACCCCGAGGAAGGCATCGCGGAGGATGAGGATCGTCCACGCGTCATTGACCATCTCCACCGTGTTGGCCACGGCGCACTCCAGATGCTGCAGGGACTTTCTCGACATGACGAACAGCCTAGCGAGTAGTGAGTTGCGATGCACTACTCACTTGGACTATGGTCAGTAGCAAGTCGCAACTGATGGAGATGGGCAATGCGTTTTCGAAACCTCCGCCGGCGTCGTCGACAGCCAAAGGCACCGTTCTTCCTGCTACCGCTCGACCTCCCGTTCGACGAGGTCATGGCCGATCTGGTGTTTCCCGGGAAGGCGGCCTGACAGGAATCTCGGGCTTGATCGCCCTGAGCTCAGCCCCGTTGCCTGATCACGGTGAGCAGAGCCGAGAGCGAGTCGACGAGGGCGGCACGCTGGTCTGAGTGAAGTCTGATATAGCTGCGCATCGGCGGTATGGCGAGTGTCACGAAGGATGCTCCAGTCAACTCGACAGTCGCCACCCACTCGGCCCTCGAGCGCTCGATGTCGAATCTCGTGAAGTCGAGTGGGGTCACTGCGGCGACAAACGCACCGTCTCTCTCGATATTGGTGGCCAGTGTCTCAACCGGATCGTCGCCCTCGGCCACGTCGACCTTGACCCCATGGCGCCAGAGACGCCCGATGTGTCGTATTCGAAGTTGGGCATGGTCGGGCGAGACGGCGGGTGCCCGCACCTCGAACTGCGCCTTTTCGTTATGACCGAGAAAGCGCTTGTCGACGCGTTCCTTGACCTCGATGACCGGTCCGCCGTTAACAGGAACAAACCTGGCGCGATCGGCGCTCGCCCGTTCCACCCAGTGGCCGGGAAGGTCGCCGGCCAACAGTCGAAGAAGACGGCCCTCCTGATAAGAGCGCGGTAAACGACGCCTCCGGCCCGATGTGATCACGAACCCCAAACGTAACAACGTCCGGAGATCGTTGGGGGCCAAACGATCTATCAAATTTGGCACTCTCAGGGGTGGTCGGGCAAGGCTGTTCCTGGTAGAGGGCGACGCCCGATCAAACTCGGCCTGCGATCTCGTCGAGGAACCAGTCGAGCATCCGCTCCAACGCGGGTTGTGACTCGACAGCGAGTCGACGACTCTGTTCGATTACCTCATCCGGATCTACACCAGCGATCACCAACTCCTGGTCACCACCTGCCTCGCACCAAGATGCGATCAGGTCGGCGGTCATCTCGGGGTGGAATTGGACCGCGAGATTGCGCCCTGAGGTGAAGGCCTGAAGACCGGAACCGTTGCGGGCCAGCTCGACCGCTCCTGACGGGAGTGTGAACTCATCATGATGGAATTGGAACCAGGGCCCGTCGGCGATCTCGTCAAGCGACGATTCGATGCTCCCCCAGCCGTACTCAGGCCGATTCGACAGGGTGACCCTGCCACCCAAGGCAGCAGACATCGCCTGCGCCCCGAAGCAAATACCCAGAACCGGAACACCGGACTCGACCTGTCTACGGATGAAGTCGAGCTCGGGGCCCACCCATCCTTGGACCTGTGGCTGGTAGACAGACCAGGGAGCGCCCATGAGGACAACCAGATCGTGACCACCGTTCTCCGGGAAGCCGACGGTCACCTCGGGATTGTCGACGTCCTCGACCACCACAAACGGTTCGAGTGTCGCCCCCCGTCTCTCGAGATGTGCACCCACCCGCTCGGGGGTCGACAACGGGTCGTGTTCTATGACGAGAGCCCGCACCCGGGGAGCTTATCAATGGGGCTTCTCTGCACGACTCCCTTCACAACCATGGGGCCCTTGATACTGTTTTGCCCCGAGACCAGGCTGTCGGGCTTCGGCCACGAGAAGGAGACAGGCGCCCTGAGCGAGAAGAGCTACGACCGGGTCCGCTTTCTGTGGCCTGACCACCTTGGATTGGCCCGGGGCAAATACCTGTCAGCAGAGCGGGCCGCCGAGGGATCGAACCATTGCGTCGCCCTCTTCTCCCTACAGCTCAACCGGGTCATGATCCCCCACCCCGGTGCCCATCACGAGAGCTTTCCCGATGTCGAGGCGAGATTCTCGACCGACGACATCCGCCCGGGGTGGGAAACGGGCACCGGCGTCGTAGTTGCCTCGATCACCAAGAACGGCCTGCCGGTGGAGCTTGCACCCCGTTCCATCCTGGAAAGGGTCATTGGGGAGTGGAACGAGATCGGTCTCACCCCGATGGTCGGCCTCGAGCTGGAGGCATTCCTCTTCGAGCCGAACGAGCAGCGGGGATGGCGACCCATCCACACCCCCGGCTCATACGTCTACGGGACCGGGACCGCCGTCGACCCGAGCGGGACCATCGAGGAGGTCATGGACACGGCGCGAGCCATGGGCGTCGAGCTCGAGTCGGTCAACTCGGAGTACGACGACGGGCAATTCGAGCTCACTCTCCGCTACGACGAGGCAATACAGGCGGCCGACGACGCCTTCCTGTTCAAGGTCATGGCCAAGGAGATCGCGGCCAAGCGAGGCTACCTCCTGACCTTCATGGGCAAACCCATCACCGAACGAGGCGGAAGCGGGATTCACGTGAACCTCTCGCTCCGGGACGAAGACGGCAACAACGCCCTGGCCGATCCCTCCGATCCCAACGGGCTCAGCGAGCTGGCCCGACAGTGCATCGCAGGCATGGTCAACGACCACGCGTCGATGACCGCCCTGGTCGCTCCGACCGTCAACGCCTACAAGCGGCTCCGCCCCGGCGCGATGAACGGATACTTCGCCAACTGGGGCTACGACCACCGAGGTGTCGCAGTTCGAATTCCGCCGAGCGGCGGCTCCGGGCCCCGACTGGAGCACCGTCTCGCCGATGGGGCGACATCGGTTCATCTGGCAGCGGCAGCGACCCTGGTGGCCGCCCTTCGCGGGGTGAAGATGGGTCTCGAATGCCCACCGGCTGAGACCCAGGACTGCATCACCGGGGCCGACACCGATGTCACCGTCCCCCCCAGCCTCGGTGCGGCACTGGATGCCCTGGAACAGGCCAAGGACTTCGTCGAAGCCTTCTCCCCTGCCTATGTGGAGGGGTTCCTGGCCGTGAAGCGGGCCGAATGGGAGAGATACAAGGCGCACACCACAGACTGGGAGATCGCCGAGTACCTCGAGTACTACTGAGCCGGGCTGCCTATCCGACGCTTTCGGGAGGGCTTACCGTGCCGGCGGCCCCGATGTCGCTCAACGTGGTTATCACCTGCGCCAACTCACCGCCGGTGTCGACCTGATACCGGATCTCGGTGACAACCCCATTCTCAATGGTCAGGGAGAAGGGGATGCCCTGAGCCGGGCCCGCCGCGGGACCGAGCAAGCCGGTGAAAACGCCTTGGGTCCCGTCGCCGGACTCGAGAACTAGATCGCCGGCGTCGACGAGAGCCGCGAGTGGCGGCGCCACCGGGGGCTCTCCCTCGAGCGCGACCCACTCCCCGTCGGCGGTTGTCACCCACTCGCCATCAGGTGTCCGCACATACGAAACCTCGGTGGACCCCGTGGCGATCTCGGCCGCAACCGAATTGCCATCAACGCTGCCGCTGATCGTGGTCAGTGTCTGCTCGCCGACCAACACCACCGATGTGAAGCGGTAGTTGGAGCTGCTCGTAGCGAGGCTCTCGCTCACCACCGCAACCGGGTCGATGGGCACGGTGGTTGTGGTCTCGGCTGTTGTGGTCGTGGTCGCAGCCACGGTGGCCGTCGTGATGGTGCTCTCGACGAGAGCGGTGGTCGTCGTGCTGTCGACCCCGGTGTTGCTCGCACAAGCCGCGATAAGCGCAAAGAGGGCGGCGAGGGCCCTGGTCCCGGGCCCTCCCCGTCCGATGTGGGTATGTCGCTCAATCACCGGACCGATCGACCTTTCGCTCAGTTGTTTTCGCCGCCGTCGTCACCGTCGCCATCGTCACCGCCGCGGCTCTCGCCGCCTTCGCGATCGTCGTCCTCCCGGTCCCGGTCGCCACGCCGGTCGCCATCGTCGTCATCGTCCCACTTGTCGCCGCGCCGATCATCGTCGTCGTCGTGGTGCTTGTCCCGATCACGGGCAGACACAGTGACAGCCAGACTCACCTTGATCTCGCCCTCGTCGTTGACCCGGGTCTTGGCCACAAAGCTCACCTTGGCGCTGTCGTCGCCATTGTCCGAGGTCAGCTTGACCTTGACCTTGTAGAACGACTTTTCGCCGTCGTCAGAGGTCCGGGTCTTGGGCTCTCCGACCTCGGCCGTGACCCCCGTGGGGACCACGACATCACCAATGGTGATAGTCGGGGTGTTCCCGTCGAATGACACCGTGTACGGAATGGTCACGGCGCCATTGCCGAAGACATCCGCAGACCATGAGCCGGGGCCGGTCACGTCGGCGGTGGCATCAGCCTTGACCTTGGTCTGCACGAATCCACCGCGTGCCTTGACCACGACCTCGGTGTCACCGTCGCTGAGGAGGAACACGACCTTGTGATCCTTCTCCTTGACGATTGTGGCTCCGTCGGCCGGATCGAGCCCCACTGCGGATATGGCACCCTCGTCGTCCCGGGTGATCGTCACGTTCAGCCCGGATCCAAGAACGGGCAAAGTCGATAGGACCTCGGTGATCTGATGCTCCGGGATGGTGGTCTCCGTGACAGTGGGATCGGCGCCCGTGGGCTCCTTCTCCTCGTCTCCCGCCTGGGCGATGCCCGGCAAGGCCACCACAATGGCCATCGCCAGGCAGGCGATCAGCGTTTTTCGTCGGTCTCGAAATCTCATGCATTCTCTCCTTGTCTTGGAGTCGTTCAGTCGTGGCGATCGCGCCACTCGTCGTCGGACGACCGATCGTCGGCGTCGTCCTCGTCGTCGTGTCGCTCCTCCTCTTCGTCGCTTGCGTTGTCGCTCTTCTCGTCCGAGTCCTCCGACTCCGACGAACCGAAAGCTCCGTCGCGCTCATCTCGCCGGTCGTCTTCGCTGCCCCCGCGGTCGTCGTCCCGGCGCCCTTCCCCATCGTCCCGATCCTGGTCATCGGACAGGAGGCCCCGAGCCCATCCCGGGGGATTTACGAGGTCGAAGCCGCACACCTCGCGAATCTGATCCCGAAGCTCTCGAACCTCGTCGGCATCGAGCTGGTCCCGGCCGTCGACCAACTCCTCGAGGCCGCACCGACCAGGGTCGGCATCCTTGTCCCGGGGCGGGTCGGGATCGATGGCGTCGACCTCGGATTCGTTGGCCGACGTATCGGCCTCAGGTGGCGAGGGCACACTCGTGTCGATGCGTTGGTTGGGAACAACCTCGAACTCGGCATCCTCCGGGCCAAGGACGGCATCGTTGGCCACTCCGGCAGTTACACGCTGAGGTGAGATCTTCGGGTAGGGGACGTGGAACGGCACCGGCAGGGCGCGAGCCACGTCGGCGACGACAGCCTGAAGTGAAGCCGGCAAACCCCCGGCGACTGCGATCCCGCCGCTGCCGAACACGGTGGTGGCGGCCAACACGGCAGCCGCCCAGCGCGTGACGTGAGATCGCCTGGTGCTCCGGGCGGACCTCGCTGAGGAGGCGGCAGCTTCGACCTGCCTCCTCGTCGTCAAATCGTCAGGCGGCGATGAGAGTTCGTCAGCCAGAGCCGATAGGAAGGCTTCGGAGTCGCGGTTCGGCTCTGGCTGGCGCACATAGATGGAATCGTCCGGGGCCAAGTTTTCCTTACGGCTCCAGAAGGTCTCTCAGGGCCTGACTTGCCCGATGTTGAAGCTGCTCGACAGAGCCCGTGGTACGACCGGTTATCTCGCCGACCTCGCGAGAGGTCCATCCACCGATCGCCCGGAGGATGAGAACCTCGCTCTGATCGTCCGTCAACTGGTCGAGGAGACCGACCAGGTCATCGAGCCCGACCATGGCCAGGGCCTCTCCTTCGACGTCCACCCGGGACGGAATCAGCTCATGGGTCCCGGGGTCGAGCGGGTCCTCCCGACGCCGCGTCCGACGCCGAATCTCATCGACCCGGCGGGCACGGGCGATGGTGAACACCCATGCCCTGAAACCACGGGCATCGCCCTTGAAGTCACCGATGCGCCGCGCCACCTCGAGAAAGACCTGGCCGAGGACATCCTCCGCATCGGGCATTCGACTGGCGCGTAGGAAGCCGAGGATCTGCGGGGCCAGCCAGCGATACAGGACGTCCCAGGCGCGCTCGTCGCCCGCACGGGCCGCGCGAAGATGGCCGCGGAAGTCGTCGTCGGGCATGTGCGTTGTCATGACATTCCTCGGTAGCTCGGGCTCCGAAGAGCCCGACCTCCCAGGTGCCGCCCGCGTCCGGCGCATGTGAGAACCATCATTGGGCAGGTGTCAAGAGCCGGGTCGGACCGGGCGGGGTGGGGCTGTCAGTTCGCCCGTGGAGGCGGGGGCGTCTCCTTGGTCCGTCCCGGCAGGCTTGGTCACTGTCAAGTCTCCGACGTCAGGTTCGGGAGGGCGCCCTTACCCTGGCATCCGCCGTGCCAAACACGGACGAAGCTCAGTCTTCGGGGAGCTCGAAGCGGTATCCCATGCCGGGCTCGGTGATAAAATAGCGTGGCGAACCAGGCTCCGGCTCCAGCTTTCGCCGAACCTGAGCCATGAAAACCCGGAGATAGTTGGTCTCCTCCCCATATTGAGGGCCCCAGACATCCCGTAATAGCTTGGTCTGGCTGACCAGCTTGCCGTGGTTGCGAACCAGCACCTCGACGATTCCCCATTCGGTTGGCGTCAGGCGTATCTCCGCCTGGTCGGCTCCTAGGACCCGCTTTGCCTGGAGGTCGATCGTGAAGTGGGGGGTCTCGATGACGGGATCGCCCGAGTCGTCGGGAGCGGCCCGTCGCAAGGCAGCTCGCAAGCGTGCAAGGAGCTCACCCATGCCAAAGGGCTTGGTCACATAATCATCGGCGCCTGCGTCGAGGGCTGAGATCTTGTCCCGTTCCGCCTCGCGAACCGTGAGAACGATGATCGGGACGTCCGACCAGCCGCGCAGGCCACGAATCACATCGACGCCGTCGATTCCGGGGAGCCCGAGATCCAGGATCACTGCGTCGGGTCTGTTCCCGGCAGCTTTCTGCAGCGCCTCCTCACCGCTCTGGGCGGCCTCGATCTGATACCCGAGGGCCTTGAGGTTTATGGCGAGGGCGCGCAGGATCTGGGGCTCGTCGTCGACGATGAGTATCCGCGCCCCCTCAGCCACGATTGGCCTCTTCAGCCTGCCTCTCGGGCATGTCAATCGGTCCGGCGATCTTGAACCCGAGCACCATCGTTGTGCCCCCACCAGGTGTGTCCTCGATGATCAGCTCGTTCCCCATCGCCTCGAGGAGGCCGCGCGACACGGCAAGGCCAAGCCCAACACCCTCGCTTGGGGCGGTGTCACCCAGTCTCTGGAACGGCTGGAACACCGTGTCGCGAGATCCCACCGGGATCCCGGGGCCCCGATCGCTGATTCTCAGGTCGATCCGGCGCGCAATCTCACCGGCACTGACCCTGACCGACTCTGTGCTCGGTGACCACACCAGCGCGTTTTCGATCAGGTTGGCAACGACACGCTCGAGGAGCGCTGGATCGGTCTGGATCTGAGGCAACCACTCCGGAATCTCGGTGACGACCCGCTCCCGCCCCGCTCCCAGGCCTGCCAGAGCCGATGCAACAACCTCGTCGAGGCCCACCGGCCTGAAGAACACGTGGACTGCCCCGACCTGAACCCGACTGGCGTCGAGGAGTCTTCCCACGAGCCGATCCAGTCTCTCGGTCTCTTCGAGAATGGCCCGCAGAAACGACGAGGTCTGTTCCGGTGTCCAGGCGACCCCGGTCTCGAGAAGGCTGGTAACAGACGCCTTGATGGTCGCCAGCGGTGTCCTCAAGTCGTGCGAGACCGCGCCCAGGAGCGCGGTCCGAAGCCGATCGGTCTCGGCCATGGCCTCTGCCGACCCCGCCTCCCGCTCCAGATCCTCCCGCTCCAACGCCTGGACGATCTGGGCGGCGAATGCTCGCAACACAAGGCGATCGTCGGTGGTCAGCTTCCCATCGAGCAGTACCAACACCGCTCCACCGGTCAGATCGATCACCTCATTGCCCAATTCCGGGGAGTCGAGTTGGACGGCGCCGTCCCAGGCAAGCGTCACCCATGAGTCTTCCTCACGACGGAGGACGCTCACGGCCTCGAGGGAGAAGGTTTCCCTGATGCGCCGCACGAGACCGCGCTCGTCGGTCCCGAACACCGGATGCCCGGGGGCAGCCGTAGCCGCCAGGGCCTCGGCCTGGGCCCGCGCCTTTCGAGCCTCAGCGGTGCGCCTGCTGGACGATCCCACCAGCAGTCCAACGGCCAGGGAAACAAAGAGAAATGCGAACAGAGAGAACAGGTTGTCGGGATTGCTGATGCTCCAGGTCCTGACCGGTGGCGTGAAGTACCAATTGGCAAGCAGGAACCCCGACACGGCGGTGGCGGCTGCCGGTAGGGCGCCGCCGAGGACACCGACACCCACGGCCGCCAACAGGTAGACGAGGAGGACGTTGTGAAGAGGAGCGTCAAACCATGAGAGGAGAGCCCAGGTGATCAATGGAGGCCCGGTCAGTGCAAGGCCCCACGCAGTCATCGTCCGGACCGGGCTCAGTGCCTGGCGGGACCTGGGTCGTCGGGCCCGGTTGGGTTGGAGGGCGCCCTCGTAAGAGATGACATGGATATCGATCTCCCCGGCCCTTCGGATCACTCGCGCCACTGGGGATCCGCGGAGCCATTCATCGGCCCGGGAGCGACGCGACGCGCCGAGTACCAGCTGTGTGGCGTTCTCCGCCTTGGCAAAGGCAAGGAGTGCGCTGGCCACATCGTCGCCCACCACCTCGTGATATCGGCCGCCCAGGCTCTGGAGCAACTCGACCTGGGTGGCCAGAGCGGTGCTTGTGTCGTCGGTCAGCCCATCGGTGGGTCGGACGAACACCCCAAGTAGGTCGGCGCGTGAGCGATTGGCCAATCGCGCTGCCCGACGAACGATGTCGTCACCATCTATCGCACCGGCCAGTCCGACCACGACCCGCTCCTTTGTCTCCCATTGGTTCTCGATCCCATGCAGGTTTCGATACTTGGCCACAGCCTCATCGACCCGATCCGCCGTCCAGGAGAGCGCCAGCTCGCGCAGGGCTCCCAGGTTGCCGGGTCGGAAGTAGTTGCCCAGGGCGGCGTCGATGCGCTCGGCGGGATAGATCTTGCCCGAGGCCATCCTGTCGCGGATGCCCTCCTGCGTGAGATCGACCAGTTCGATCTCGTCGGCGCGACGCGCCACCGCGTCCGGAATGGTCTCCCGCTGGACGATGTCGGTGATCTCGAAGACGACATCGTTGAGCGACTCGAGATGTTGGATGTTGAGCGTCGTCAAGACATCGATGCCGCCATCGAGCAACGCTTCGACGTCCTGCCATCGCTTCGCGCTGACCGAGCCCGGAATATTGCTGTGGGCGAGCTCATCGACCAGGGCAACCGCGGGAGCACGTCTCAAAACGGCTTCCAGGTCCATCTCCTCGAACATCGAGCCCCGATACTCCACCTGTCGACGGGGCACGATCTCCAGGTCCCCGATCATGGCCTCGGTGTCTCTCCGAGCGTGCGGCTCGACATAAGCGATCACGACGTCGCGCCCGGCGGCTCGCAACCGATGTCCCTCCTCGAGCATCGCAAAGGTCTTTCCGACCCCTGGAGCCGCACCCAGATAAACCCTTAGCCTGCCGGTGCTCACCTCGTAACGCTACCGGTCTGCATCTGTCGCAGCTCTCGCCGGGCATCGGCTAGCTCGCTTGCCAGGACACCCACCACGAGCACGGCGAGGGTGAGGATCACGTCGGCGCGGGCGGCGATCTCGGTGTGAAAACGCGGCTCGGTGTGGGCATAGCCAAACCAGAGAGCACCCGAGATCGCTGCCGCTGCGCCCACGACCCTGCCCCCCTTCCACCCGGCGAGTGCAGCGACAACGGGGAGCGCCAGGGCGATGACGGCTTGGGCCGTCTCCGCCGGGACAAACGCCCAGGCGGCGGCGGTCCCGATCGCAGTCCCCAGAAGAGCCCGACCGATAAATCGCCAGGCAGCCAAGCCCTCGTCTTGGGGTGGTCGGGTCGCTGCGGGTTTCATTCGAACAGTCCTTGAAAGAGAAACGCCACGCCGATGAGCCCGACCGCAATGACCAGCGTCAGACGCAAGGTGATCGGCAAGGAGTCTGCGTCCGCGGGCTGTCTATTGAGACGACGGATCAGGACCAGGGCAAGAGTCGCCGAGAGTGAGATCAGCACGATCGCTGCCGCCAGAGCAACGAGATCGATGCGGAGGGACAATGAGTCGCTCATGACCAACTGGTCTCCCCGACCGCCAATCGCCCTCTGAGGCAAGTCCCGTTAGTTGTGCTTCTCATGGGTCGCTTCCTGTGCCCAAGCTAAGGCAAGCCGCGGCTTCTCGGGGCTCTACTTACGCTTTCCTAGCGACCCCACCGCCATTCAATATGGACCGCTAACGGACAGGTCAATCTTGACATCGCGGGCGATCGATGTCGTCGCCCACCCCCCTGGATTCAGGCCACCGGACCAGCGGAGGGCTCCCGCGCTAAGGGCCGGTTAACCGTGCCCCTTTCACCGACAGGAAGGCGTTAAGGCCACACCGAACCGGAGAGCGAGGCTGTAGACAAGGTGAGATGGAAGACATCGTGTTTATCGCCAGTGCGCTGGTCTTTTTTGCGGTATGCGTCGCCTACGTCCGTGTACTCGACCGGATAGTCCGTGACGCCAGGGAGGCCGCCGAGGGTCCGCCGAGGAGCCAACCTCCTATTCACCTTTGTCACCGGGTTCCTCTACCCATTGCTGGTGACCGGTGTCGCCCAGGGGCTTTTCAACGACAAGGCCAACGGGTCGTTGATCGAACGGGACGACCAGGTCGTGGGCTCGGCGTCGATCGGCCAGCCCTTCTCGGCGCCCGTGTACTTTCACCCCCGCCCGTCGGCTGCCGGCTATGCGCCGGGCCCGGGCTACAGCTTCGGGTCGAACTTCGGGCCCACCAACGAGACCTTCCTCTACGGCGAGGACGACCCCGAGACCCCTGACGTCGATGAGTCGGAGACCAGCGGAGTGGACGACCTGGTGAGCGCCTACCGCGCGGAGAACGGTCTCGACCCGGACACCCCCGTGCCCGTCGACGCTGTGACCGCCTCAGGCTCGGGGCTCGACCCTCATGTCTCGGTCGCCAACGCGAGGTTGCAAGCAGGACGTGTGGCCCGGGCCCGCAGTCTCGACCTCGACGTAGTCCTCGATCTGGTCGAGCAGCACACCGAAGGAAGAGATATGGGCTTTCTCGGCGAGCCTGGTGTCAATGTCCTGCTCGTCAACCTGGCTTTGGACGACCTCGAATAGACCAGTTGCCCGGACCACCCCTATTGGGGTGATTCACCAGTAGCTGCATTCCCATAGGTACGAGATCAGCGCGCCGTCCAACCCAAACATGGAGTTGTGGCGCATCGAGGAGATCGAGGAGGAACGATGACTGAGCGCAGTAGCGGCTGGGCAGTCGGATGGACCGTGTTCGCCGCCCTGATGATGGTCCTGATCGGCTTCTGGCATGCGATAGCGGGCCTGGTGGCCCTACTCGAGGATGAGTTCTATGTGGTCGGACAGGAGTATGTCTTCCAGTTCGACACCACCACCTGGGGCTGGGTGCACCTGATCCTTGGTGTGTTGATCCTGTTGGCCGGAATCGGGCTGTTCAGCGGTGCGGTCTGGGCACGAACGTTCGGGGTGATCCTCGCCGTGATCAGCGCGATCGCGGGCTTCGCCTGGCTGCCGTACTACCCGATCTGGGGTCTGCTCATCACTGCCGCAGCGATCTCCGTCATCTGGGCGTTGACAGCTCACGGCCGTGACATCACCGAAACCGCCTGATTCGCCGGTCGGTGCCGGGAGGGCCCAATCCCCGGCACCGACAACCGATCCGCGGCCAATTTGCGACTTCGGAAATGGACGGCGGCGCTGCTCGTTGTTGTGTCGTCCATTTCCGTGCTGGCCTCGGTCATCGCGGTCTGGGTCCACCAGACGGTGTTCGACACGGACAGCTTCATGGAGACCATCGAGCCCGTCCTCAGTGATCCCCAATTGAAGGTTGCCCTAGGGGACTTCGTCACCGAGGAGGTGACAGGGGCACTCGACCTGGAGCAGAGACTCCAGGAGCCATTGGCAAATCTCGATGCTTTCCTGTCTGCCGCGTTGCTCGAATTACTCGACGTCGATCAGCGAGGTAGCGATCTCCTTGCCCGAATCGACCGGCCCACACTCGTCGCCTTGGCCGGTCCCATCGCCGACCGGTTCGATGAGCGCATTGCCGGCATCGTGGACAACGTCATGGCGTCACCGGCGGTTGCCGAGCTGATCCCGCAACTCGTCCGGAGAGCGCACGAGGCATCGGTAGCGCTGGTCCGGGGCGATCTGGAGGAACTGCCCAATGTCTCCGTTGAGGAGGGCGAGATCCGTCTCAATCTCTTGCCGGTTGTGGCGACAGTGATGCAACCGGTGGTGGAGGAATTACGCGACCTGCTCCCCAACCTGCAATTGCCTGACAACATCTCGACCCGCGTTGATGAGGCGATCGCGCAATTCCGCGAGTCGCTGGGAGACCGGGTGCCGGACGACTTCGGGCAGATCACGGTCATGTCCGAGGATCGTCTCACCGAGATCCAGGCCTCGGCGGAACGGGTCGACCGATGGGTCTGGGGCCTGGTGGTGGTCACATTGATCCTGGTGGCCCTGACCCTTGTGGTCTCACCAACACGTCGCCGCACCACGATCCAGCTCGGACTCGGGGTGATCGTCGCCTTCCTGATCGGGACCATCGTGCTCAATCGTGTCGAAGGAGCCGTCGTTGACGAGATCGCGGACCCGGACAGTGGCCAGACGGCATTGAGCATTCTCGGGCATCTGCTCGCCGGCCTCCGTGGCGGGATCATCGCCGTCCTCGTCATCGCCACCCTGATTGCCCTTGGCTTCTATCTCGTCGGGCGCCCGGAATGGGTCACGACGACCGGGGCCAGGATGGGAGGCCTCATGCCCGGTGACCCTGAAACCGGTGGATTCGAAGCTTGGGTCGCCGCCCACTACGACACGATCAGACTCCTTGTCGTGGCGGTATCCGTGCTGATCCTGTTCCTGACCGGGCTCGACCTCCTCGGTGTCGTCATCGTGGGTGCCCTGCTCGCCTTATCACTGTGGTGGCTGGCCCGGGCCCGGGACCGGGTGGCGATTGGGGCCGAGCCACCGCTTACCTGAGGTTCATGGCGCCAAATACGACGCTACCCGGTCAGAGAAGGACGCCAGCGGCGCTTTCTCTGTCCGCTGAGCGCCATATGTGACGCTTCGTACCTCAGGTAAGGGTGCGAACCTCGCCGTCCACGACCAACTGGTCGACGATGCCGACCACGACGGCCCGGATCGCTCCCCACTCCAGGCCGAGGATCTGACGAGCCGAGCTTCCCTCGTCGAGGATGAGCACGGTATCGCCCACCCCGGCATCAACGACGTCGACGGCGATGGTGTAGCCCGACGGCCTTCCATCGACATCCTCCACGTCGCAAAGAAGGAGTCGGTGCCCGTCGAGGACCGGGATGTTGATCGTGGAGATCACAGTTCCGGCCACCTTTCCGACCTTCATCACTCCTCCTCCAGATGGACCTGGTCGACGATGCCGACGATGGCGTGGTCGACGGGGACGAACCGATCGGGAAGGGCCTCGGCGGCCTCGCGGGAGGCAACGAAATAGACCAGCTCGCCGGGACCGGCCATAGAGACCGCATCCGCAGCAACCAGCGTCTCTCCCTTCGGTGCCTGAGCCTTGTCGAGAGGCTGGACGATGAGAAAGCGCACACCTACCAGCCCGGGCACCTTCTCCGTCGCTACAACCCTGCCCAGGACCCGCCCCAGTTGCATATCAGTCAGTCCCCGCGGCGGAAGAAACCCTCTTCAAGAAATGGAGGTCACGCCGCAGGTTGTCCGCCATCTCCCCATGGAGCTGTGCGATCAGGTCGGAGCGGACCAGGGTCCCGTGATCTTCGGCGCGGGCAACCGCCGCTTCGACCGCTGCCTCCACCTCGGCCACGACGCCTGAGAACAGGACGTAGCCCTTGCCCCCCAGGCCATCGGCAAGACGGATGCCGGACAGATCGACATCGGCCGCCTTGACCCCGGCGTCGGCAGCGTCGAGGACCGCCGCCACCGACGATGTCTCCACTATTCCCAACGCTTCGTCCCCGACCGGCGCACGGGCACTGTTGCCCCGCACTGCGTCGGCAACCGAAGCGTGGACATCGGCGAGAAACACCATATCGGTGATTGTGTCGAGCCCGACCTCGGCGCCCACCTTCACCGCCTCCTCGACGCTTGCTGTGTCGCCACTCACCAGGACCAGGTATTTACCCGGATGCACCGTGCCGGCGTAGATGGCCCCGAGTGGGGCGGCTTTGACCATGGCGTCGCCGGCGACGATGCCGGCGCTGATGGAGCCGAACTCGAAGAGGGCGATGGCCGGTTCCCGGTCAGACAATGCGCAAGGCTCCAACCACCGTCACCCGCCGTACCCGGGAGAAGGTGCGGGGCCGGGTCAAACCCTCACCGGTCGGGCTGGCGATGGAGAACGAGGTGAAGCCCTCTCCACCCTGGCCGAGACCGTTGAAGTTGGAGCCGTTGGCCACGAAGATGCTGCAATTCATGGCCCGAGCCATACGGGTGATGGTCTCGACGTTGGTGCTGTGAATCGAGGCCGTGTGTCGGAAGCCGTGCTCGGACCGAACCGCCAGGTCGATGGCGTCGTCAATGTTGTTCACTCGGACCACCGGCATCACCGGCATCATCTGCTCGGTCCAAACCAGGTTGTGCTCACGGGGCACCTCGGCGATTAGGAGACGGATGTCGTCATCCACGACCACGCCGATCTCGGAGAGGATCTTTGCCGCGTCCTTCCCGATCCAGTCGGTGTTGATCATCCCCGGCTTTCCCGGTGGCGCCATCTCCTTGAAGATCACCCGCTCGAGACGCTTCAACTCGTGCTCCTTGAGCCGGTAGGCGCCTGCCGACACCATCGACTGGACCAGGCGATCGGCGACTGTGTCGACCACGATCGTCGTCTTCTCGTCGGTGCAGATGACGTTGTTGTCGAAGGAGGCGCCACGGACGATGGCCCGGCCCGCGCTCTCCACATCGGCGGTTTGATCAACGACCGCCGGTGGGTTGCCCGGCCCGGCCGTGATTGCCTTCTTGCTGGTCTTGAGGGCCTCCTTCACCACGCCGGGGCCCCCTGTGACCAACAACACCCGAACCTCGGGGTGGTTCATCAGCTCACGGGCCGACTCCAGAGTCGGCTGGGGAATGGCCGTCACCAGATCGGGCGGCCCGCCGGCGCCGACAATGGCCCGGTTCAGGAGCTGGACATTCTCGACCGACACCAGCCTGGCGTTGGGGTGGACGTTGAAGGTGACGGCGTTGCCTGCCGAGACGATCGCGATCGAGTTGTTGATGATGGTCGAAGTCGGGTTGGTGGTGGGGGTGATCGAGCCGATGACCCCGTACGGGGCGTATTCGGTGACCATCATCCCGGCGTCGCCGGTGACCACCTGCGGCTCGAGATCCTCGGGCCCCGGTGTCTTTGTGGTGACCAGCCGGTTCTTGATCGCCTTGTCCTCGCCACGCCCCAGACCGGTCTCCTCCGCCGCCATGTATCCCAGACGCTCTCCCTCCCTCAGCATGGCGGCGCGCATGGCATCGACGATCGTCTTCCTGGTCTCGAGACCCATCTCCCGGTAGCTGAGGAAGGCGGTTCGAGCCGCGGTCACCGCCTGATCGATCGAGGGATGGATCCCGTCTTCGAGCAGAACGTCGGAAACCGCCAAGTCATCGGTGGCGCGCAAGGCCGGAGCCGCTCGTCCCGCTACTTCGGCGGCGGCGACCCGGCCCCTGACCCGCTCGATGATGGCCTGAATCTCTGCATCGTTGAGCATCACTACCCGGTGGGTGCCTCCTCCCGACCCTTGTGATATCGGACCTCTCCAGCCACGTCCCAGGAGTCGACAATGGCCATGACCACGGCATCCACAGGTCGATCGCGGGTGTGCTCGGTCTGTCGCGCCGAGCTGCCCGAGGCGTAGAGGACCACCTCTCCGACTCCGGCTCCGACCGCATCGACCGCGACCACATAACCGCCCGTTTCTGCGTTGTCGGCGTCGAGTTGACGCACCACGAGAAACGTCATTCCCTCCATAAGGGCCTCTTTGTGGCTGGCGACCAAAGTCCCAGCGACCCTGCCTAGGTGCACGGCCTCATCTCCTGCCTCGCTTCGGTGTGAGCCCGGTCTAGCCGAGGTCGTCCTGTACCTGATCCTGACGACCCAGAGGCAGAATCATGTCGATGTTGACGTGGGGACGTGCGATGACATGGGTGGCGATGACCTCGCCCACCTTCTCCGCCCCGCGCACACCTGCATCAACCGCGGCCTTGACCGCGGCGACATCGCCCCGGACCACTGCGGTGACGTAGCCACCACCGGTCTTCTCCATACTCACCAGCTCGACCTTGGCCGCCTTGACCATGGCGTCGGCCGCCTCGACCATTGCCGGGAAGCTACGAGCTTCGATCATTCCCAGAGCTTCAGCCATGAAGCTCCTCCTTTCGTTGGTTTCGATTCATTGAACTGCTCGCCGTCTAACCGGCGTCCCGCCCGGAGAGACCCTCGAGGGCACCCACCGCAGCCTGCCATCCGACATCGATGTCCTGTTCCTCGCCGCCCAGATAGACCCGCCCCATCGATCCGAAGCTGCGTACCTCGAGGACATTGATCTCAGCCGCCTTCTCCGCCTCGTTCGCAGCCAGTGACGCATAGGCCGCAGGTTCGCACTCCAGGACGTAAAGGGTCTGGCCGGGGATGATCATCTGGCCGTGCCGGGTGCGGTTGATGAGCTGGGCGTGGTGGTCGTCGAGCCTGCGGATGATCTGTGATGACAGGATGCGTGGCTTGATGCGGTCTTCCTCGGTGAGCTCGATAGCGTCGAGGATGGCTGCCCCGGCCGCCCTCGTCTCTGCCTGGTCCGGGGAGTGCACCTCCAAGACGCCGTAATAGCGTTCGATGATCTGAAGCCCCGGTTTGACCGACGTCGCCTTGAGGGCGACATCACTCAGCCGGTTGATCTCGATCCCCGGGGCCACCTCGACCCAGAGCGAGGCATCGCCGGCCAGCGGGAGAAAGCCCTGCGCCACCGTCCCGAGAAACGCTGCGTATTGCGGCTGGAGGCTGTCCAGGAACGCGAACGACCTCAGCTCAATACCTCTCGTCACCTTTTCCACCATCCTTCCCGCCGACGATCTCGATTCCGGCCGAAGCACCGATTCTGGTCGCACCGGCTGCGATCATGTCCTCCGCGTCAACCGTGGTGCGGACTCCACCCGACGCCTTCACTCCCATCTCAGGCCCGACGGTCTCTCTCATCAAAGCCACGTCGTAGACCGTTGCCCCACCCGGGCCGAATCCGGTCGAGGTCTTGACGAAGTCGGCCCTCGCCTGCTTGGCAAGAGACGAGGCGACCACCTTCTCCTCATCCGTGAGCAGCGCGGTCTCCAGTATGACCTTGCAAATGGCCCCTACCTCGTGGGCGGCGTCGACCACCTTCTCGATGTCCCTGAGGACAAGGTGGAGGTCACCCGATTTGAGAGCTCCGATATTGAGCACCATGTCGACCTCGCGCGCACCGTCACGGAGCGCCCTGCGCGCTTCCATGGCCTTGACCTCGGCGGTGGTGGCACCCAAGGGGAACCCGATCACGGTGCAGACCGGGACCGAGGTGCCACGCAGGTTCTCGGCGGCCCGTTTGACCCAGGTCGGGTTGATGCACACCGAGGCAAACCGGTACTGCTCGGCCTCGCGGCAGAGTTGGTCGATCTCGGCGGCGGTTGCCTCCGGTTTGAGCAGGGTGTGGTCGATGAAGCGGGCCATGTCGAGAGGGACCTCCGCCGCCTCACCGTGAAAACTGACCCGGTCGGCCCCGTTGGCCACGACCTCACGCACTTTCTCACCCGTGTCGCAGACGTCGTAACGGGCCGACAGCGCGGCCAAGACCTCACGGGTGACCACTTCGACGAGTGCGTCCCGATTCATCTCTGATCCTGTCTCATTCCGGCTCCGGAGTATTGCTGTTCGATGGCGTCGATCTTGGCAACACGACGAGCGTGGCGCCCACCACCCCATTCCACCGACAGCCATTCTCCGACGATCTCCCACGCCAAGGCATCGCCGATCAAACCGGCACCGAGAGTCAGCACATTTGCATGGTTGTGCTCACGACTGTTGCGAGCCGTGGAGAGGTCGTAACAGAGCGCGGCGCGCACACCGGGAACCTTGTTGGCAACCATCGCCGAGCCGATCCCCGCACCGTCGACGATGATCCCGTAGCGACAGGCTCCGGAGGCCACCTCCCGGGCAACTGTGTGGGCATAGTCCGGATAGTCGACCGCATCGTGCGAATCGGTGCCGCAGTCGAGCACCTCGTAGCCGGCCTCCTTGAGCTTGAAACCGATCTTCTCCTTCAAGGGATAGCCACCATGGTCGGCCCCGATCGCGATCCTCGTCTTTGACCCGGTCTGGCCGGCCTCGACCGGCTGCCCATGCTGGGTTTGGGTATTGGGAGGCGTCGTCTCGGTGCCAAAGACCCCATCGAGCACACGCTCGACCAGTGAACGGACTTCCTGCTCGGAGGGCGACACCGGGCCGGTGGTGGATGTCATCTGGCTGAGTACGGCCTCCTCACCGCGCCCATCCTAGGAAGATGAGCGAGTGGCCATGATCTCGCCTGCCATAGGTTCTTATGATGGTTCTCATGGCCGACCGCGACCCTGCCTTCCTCTGGGAAACCGAGGCGCTCCGCACTTCCGCGGTTCCGCCCGACCCTGGCCCGCGACCAACGCCTCCACCCGAGCCCCAGCATGCACCGGACGGCTGGCTCACCCTGCGCGAGGCGAGTGTGGCCACCGGGATCCCGGTGGCCACCCTGCGCAAATGGGCACTCAAGGAGAAGATGCCGAGCGTCCTCGACGTGACCGGGGAGGGGACCCACCGGATGGTGTCGCTGGAGGGGGTGAGAGCCAGGGCCCGTCAGGTGGGTCGGGAAATCGAGGTGGTCGACACCGGGCAAGTGGAAGTCGCCCGAGAGGTGGCCCGGCAGAGCTCAACGACGCCGGATGAGGTCAGCCCGCCGCCGGGGACAATGATCGTGCCCATCGATGCATGGGACAAGATGCTGCTCCAGCTGGGCAATCTCCACGAGGCCGGCCAACAGTTGGCCGACGCCCGGGAGCGAGCGGCTCGGGCCGAGACCGAGGCCGTCTTCTTGCGGGAGCGACTCGCCGAGATGCGCGCCGCAAAGGACAGCGCCGTCGAGGAGGCGTCGACCGCCGACCCGGTCGTCGAAGAGAACGAGACCACTCAGCCGAAGACGATTCCCAGCTTCACCACCTACCTCTGGCGCTCGGCCGTATCCACCCTCCGCCGGAGGACCTAGATCTCCCGCTCGAAATCTTGAGATGAGGCGGAAGCCCCGGGCCGACCGACCTTCTGCCGGAGGCTGTGAAGATGAAATGACTGTCGCTCAACTGAAGATTGGCCTCGAGCAAAGTCGGCCCGCCGAAAGCCTGACACGAGGCGGAAGCTCCGGCCGACCGGCGTCTGTTTGCCCGAGGCTGTCATCACGAGAAATCCGCTGCTCTTGGCTTTACTGAGGGTTGGCCTCGGGCAAAGTCGGCCGGCAATAGAGCAGTCGGCCGACAATCAAGCAGAGGGCCCGCTGATCAAGCGGTAGGTGATGTCCTGGTCGAGGGTCATGGTCATCTCGAACCCGACCAGCTCCCCGGTTTCCTCATCGGGGATGTTCATATCCATCGCGATGTTGGTGGAAGCGGTCGTCGATGACTGTCTTGCCAGACCGGCTTCGGCGTCGAGCAGGGTCGTGCTGTCGGCGGTCGAGCCGTCGACGGTGATCAGGAACTTGAGCTGGGCCAGCATCTCCTCGAGCTCGGCCTTCTCCGCGTCGGTCGCGCCTTCGGGCAGGAACGCGCCGAACATCCCTGCGAAGAATTCGGCGAGATCAAACTCGATCAGGGAGGTTGACGTATTGCTCTCGATCACAAGGACCTCGATCCCGTCGACCTCGTCGAGACCGGTGACTGTGCTGGTGACACTGGTCACGATGGGCTCTTCGCCGAGACCGGGGGTCTCGATCTCCTCTGACCAGGTGTCACCGACAGCGACCTCTTCGTCTGACAACGGGGGGCCGATGAACTGGCCGAGGTCGAGACCGGGGGTCGGGGCGCCGTTGCCCAGAGCACCCAGGTCGCCGAACATGCCCGCCAAGGGATCCCCTGCGGCCTCTTCGTCCAGGATCAGGTTGCCCTGCTCGTCAACAGTGACCGTCACGTCGATCGGCTCGAGGGCTGCGAAGTCGGGAGCCTCGCTGGAGTCGACGGGCTCGCCATCGACGACCCCGGTCACGCTGACGTCGGTGAAGTCGCCGGTGATGTGAATCTCATAGGTGCCGGGATCGGAGCCATCGGACACCACATGGGTGAAGGTTGCCGTTCCGGCCAGATCGACTGATGCATCGCCGGGCATCTCCTCGTCGCCCATGAGTGAGGCGTCGCCGGAAGCCTTCAACTCGATGTGCTGATCGAGGCCCACTTCGTACTGGTACTCGTCCCCCGCCTCCAGCGTGTAGGACAGGAGAACCGCCTCAGGCGTCTCAGCCGCCGTGGTGGTGGTCTCAGCGGGCTCGGCGGTGCTCGATGTCCCATCGTCGGACCCAGTGGTGGTTGTGCCTTCGGTATTCCCACCGCAGGCGACGGCCACCAGGGCCAACACTGCGACAAGGGAGAGGAAAGGTTTGGTCATAGTGTCAGGTTATCGGTACCCAGGGCCTTTCTTTTGAGCGCAACCTCAGGGTTTTTGCAGGAGTGGCAGCCATGTACCGTGCCGCCCTCATGAATCCGTGGACCCCGCTCGTGGTGGCAATCCTCGGCTGGGGCTCGGCCGCGGTCCTCACCCGGGCCCTCCTGAACAGCGGCGTATCGACGTTCACCGTGGTCCCGATGCGGTTCGGCATCGCCCTCGTCATCTTTTTCCTCGTCTCCCGGTTTTGGAAGAGGTTCCGCGGTCTCGATCCTCGTCACTGGGTGAGGGGCTTCATCCTCGGCGGAGTGGCGCTAGCTCTCCCCAACACCCTGTTCACCATGGGGCTCGAGGATCTCCCGGTGAGCCTCGGCGGGCTCCTGATCGCCCTCATCCCGGTGAGTGCGACGCCGAACCTGAGGTTGCACGTCGCACATATGAAACGAACGGCCTCGAGTTCGGATTAGCGACCCCAACCCACTCGAGCCTGATACCACTTGTTTCAAATATGAAACGCAGAACCTCAGGTTCACGCCGGCGTTTACCCTCCTGGGCGTATGAGTCGTCGGATCCTTGTTGCGGTGGCCTGGCCGTATGCGTCGGGATCGCTCCATTTGGGGCACCTCGGAGGTGCCTACCTGCCCTCGGACATCTTCGCCCGCTACCACCGCATTGCGGGCAACGAGGTGCTGATGGTCTCAGGGTCCGACGCCCATGGAACGCCGATCACGGTCAAGGCCGACGAGGAAGGCATCACCCCCCGCCAAGTCGTCGAGCGGTATCACCCCGAGATCGTCGGCTACTGGGACTCACTCGGGATCTCCTTCGACCTGTTCACCACCACGATGACCGAGAACCACGCTGCCGTCACCCAGGACGTGTTCCTGCGACTCCTGGAGAAGGGCTACCTGGTCAAAGGGACATCGACCCAATACTTCGATCCCGAGGCCGAGCGCTTCCTTCCCGACCGCTACGTCGAGGGGACCTGTCCCCATTGCGGGTACACCGAGGCACGGGGAGACCAATGCGAGAACTGTGGGCGCACCCTCGACGCCACCGATCTGATCGACCCCCGCTCCCGTCTCACGGGCGCCACCCCGGTCCTCCGGGAGACGGAGCACTTTTTCTTCAGACTTCCCGAATTCGCGGTGCCGCTCCGGGAATGGCTCGAGTCAAAGACCACCTGGCGCCGTCATGTGAAGAACTGGGCGCTGGGGATGATCGATGAGGGGATGCCGGAGCGTGCCATCACCCGGGACATCGAGTGGGGCGTCGAGATCCCGGTCGACGATCTCGGGCCGGGCAAGCGCATCTACGTCTGGTTCGACGCCGTCATCGGCTATCTGAGCGCAGCCAAGGAATGGGCGGCTTCGACCGACGATCCCGACGCGTGGAAGCGATGGTGGGAGGACCCAGAGGCCGAGTCCTACTACTTCGTGGGCAAGGACAACATCCCGTTTCACACCGTTATCTGGCCGGCGATGCTGATGGGATACGGTGGGCTCAATCTCCCGACCGATGTTCCTGCCAACCAGTACATCACCTTCAAGGGCCAGAAGGCGTCGAAGTCTCAGGGTGTGGGAAAGTCGATTGGCTGGTACGCCGCGCGACTGGAGCCAGATGCGATCCGCTACGCCATCGCCTCGGTTCTGCCCGAGCAGAACGACACCGACCTGAGCGACGAGGAGATCATTCGCCGGGTCAACGAGGAGTTGGTGGCCACCTGGGGCAACCTGGTCAACCGTGTCCTTTCGATGAGCGATCGGAACTTCGACGGTCGGGTGCCCTCACCGGGGCCGCTCGAGCCCGCCGATGAAGCGCTCATCAAAGTAATCGACAAGGCCCTCGCGTCCGGGGCGGGCCACATCGAGGCCGTTGAGCTGCGAGCAGGGCTCAGGGCCGGGATGGACGCCGCC
>CAZRID010000007.1:0-27146 GCA_964600055.1 uncultured Acidimicrobiaceae bacterium | reverse complement strand
GAACGGACCAACTCGTGGCTGTCGAACTTCGGTCAGCTCCGCCGCAACACCGACCGGTTCGAGCATCAGCGCCTCGCCCAGTTCGCCCTGGCCGTAGTCCTCATCATCACCGTCAAACTCCTCGACCACGCGACCGATGGAACACCAGATGACCACCTATTTGCGCGCGCTCTTAGCATGAGCAGCTCCCCCGTCGTGCCGGAAGGGTTTCGGGCCGCGGTGGCTTGTCATGCCGCGGCCCCATTCCATCCGTCTCGGTAGCGGGTCTTACCACCGTCTCCGAAGTGGTCTCAGAAGTCGCGGTCGTTCAGGAGCTCGAGGACGAAGTCGTAACTGGCCCATTTCGACACATCCGGTACGGAGGAGATTTGCTCGTTGTCATAGAGCCACTGGGCGAGCCACTGCATCTGGGCGGTGTGGGCCTGGATGTGGGCCTCGAAGTCGTCTGCACCGAAGAACTGGAACCCGGAGGCCCCCTCCAGCACCTCCTCGACCGGCTTCTCAAAGTATTTGTCGGCGACGAGATTGGCGGTTTCCTCGGGGTTCGCCTTGACGAACTCGACACCTCGGAAGATGGCGGCGGCAATAGCTTTCGCAACTTCAGGGTTCTCATCGACGAGGTCCCGTCGGATGATCACGATATCAGGGGCAGCCGCCGTACCGAACTCCTGATAGATGGAGCTATCCGTGTCCAGCGCAATGAGATTTCCGTCCGAGACGGTTTGCATGCAGTCGCCCAGGATGGGCTGCCACACATCGATAGCATCGACGTCGCCACTCTGGAGGGCCAGACACATGTCACTCGGGGACAGGTTGACAATCTCAACTTGGCCCGTCATACCTTGATCCTCGAGGTGGGTCATGAACGTCACCAGGCTTGATGTATTCGCCGCTACTTTCTTGCCGGCAAGGTCTTCGAAGCTTTCGATTCCAGCCCTGGCATACAGGCCATCCTGGCCAGGCGAGTCGTCAATGTTCGCAAAGAAGTAGAACGACTCGTTCCCTTCCGCCATCGCAGAGATCAGCGAGGTGCGCCCGAGGTTCGAGAAGGCGATGTCCCCGGCCGTCAGCGCCAGGAGGCGATCTCCGGACGTGAGGATCGTCTCATAAGTGAAGTCCAGCCCCTCCTCCTCAAAGAATCCGTTCTCCGCTGCCACCATCACAGGCAGCTGCCCGTACCAGGTAACGGATCCACCGAAACTGACTGGCGTTGGTTCTCCCCTAACAGCGGTGGTCTGGGTCGTGGCCGGCTCGTCTCCCACAGCACCGGAGGTCTGGGTCGTGCCGGACTCGGCTTGCGTGTCGCCGGTTCCTGCCTGACCCCCACCTCCGCACGCCGCTGCAAGAAGCACCAGCACAAACAGGATTGCTTTCCACGACCCGAAAATGTTGTTCCGCCAAGGTCTCACGTTCGCAACCTCCCATGAAGGACTGGCCGTCGCTGCCGCATCGGAGAGATCACTACCTCTGCCGCAACGGATCCAGCATGAGTGCGATACTACCGAACAGTCGGTCGAGGTGTCAACAAGGTTAGCGCGAACAAGTCCTATTGGCGCTTGGCTGGTTTTCGCGTATTGTCCGACCAATCGGTCGAATGCGGAAGTCGTGACACACACCCACCTAATAAGCGCTCTCCCCTCCGAGGGGCGATCGATACCCACGTCCATTCCTCTCCCGACGTGATCCCCCGTCGACAGCACGACCGGGAGGTCGTCCGGGATGCTGCAGAAGCGGGCATGGCTGCCATCATCCTCAAGAACCACCTGGTGCCCACCGCGCGAGCCGCGCTTGCCGACGAAGTCAGCGCCGACATCGCTGTGTTCGGCGGGATCGCGCTGAACCACTCGTGCAGCGGACTGAACCCCGAGGCCGTCAGGGTGACTCTCGCGCTCAGGGGCAAGGTGGTTTGGATGCCGACTGTCTGTGCAGACAACCACCTTCGTTACGTGAGCTCACAGAACCCCGATCGACACGTACAGGCGATCACCGCGTGCCGTGAGGATGGTCTCAGCGTCGTCGGCTCTGGTGCCCGCCTGGTCGATGAGGTCGGGCAGATCCTCGACCTAATCGCCGAAGCCGATGCCGTTCTCGCCACCGGGCTCTCTCGGCAGAAGAGACGCTCTTACTGGTCCCCGAGGCTCGCCGACGGGGCGTCTCACGGATCCTGGTGACTCATCCCGAGGCACCAGAATCTCCCCACCTTCCTCCCGAACCAGGTCGATTCGCGACCTAACGACCGACCTTCGGGTTATGAGTCACGACCCTGCGTCCGCGGCGGTGACGCCGGGTTCGCGAAAGGGCTTGTGGGTGCGGGTTTCAGGCCGGCACGGTTCGGTGGGCTCCGGCGCTGCGAGCCAGATTCCGGCGCTGTTCGTTTGACACAGGTTTGACACGGCGGTGCGACCCCGAAAACGGCCTCATGGGTGGAGCTTGATCATCGGTCCCTCGGGAGCATAGGGCTCTCGGGCCCGCCGCCCCGTGCTTCCCACCTCGGAAATGATGGGTCCAGATCTGTTCCTCCGGTGGAAGTGGACGCAGATCGGTGACGTGCCAGAAGAGAGGCCGGTAGGCCGTGCCGTCCTCCGATCACGTCGTGGGTGGCGGTATCGCTGGGGTTCGGGATGACTGCCGCCGGGGATGTGCGGTTTCTCGACGCGCATACTTCCGCGCCTGCTCACCTTGGCCCCGCCGGCTCGCGCGGAATCGTGCGAGGTGTGGGTGTAGGATCGGCCGACCCCCTTGGAGGGCACGCGGGATTGGCGTAGCGTCGTACTACCGGATCTCGCTCGCGCGTTTCTACCCCGCCCCGAGAACCTCCCGGGCGAACAACTGCATCTGGTGCGAGAGGCTGGGCTCGCTGTGGTAGATGAACTTCAGCTCGAAGTGGCTCACTCCCGCCTCGACGAACGACCGGACCTGGGCCCTGACCTCGTGAGGGTCCCCTATCAGCATCGAGTGGCGGCGGCGCTCCCGATCCTCCCCGCTCACCTGGTCGAGCAGCAGTTCGGTGGTCCGGCGGCTCGACTCCCTGGCCTCGTCGGCGCTCTCGTCGATCGCCACGTAGCAGTCCTTCGCCACCACGAAGTCGTCGATTGATCTGCCCTTCGCCTCCAGGTGATCGGTGATGTCGGGGACCAGATCCCGGTATCCGTCTATGTCCAGCCACGACGGGATCCATCCGGTGGCACGGGTGGTCATGATCTCGCGGGCTCGTGGACCGTGCCCGCCCATCCACAGCGGTAGCGGGTCCTGGACCGGTTTGGGGAAGATCTCGGTGGCTGGCAGGTTTACGAACCGGCCCTCGTGGTGCGGCGTCGGTGATCGCCAGACGGTGCTCATCACATCCAGGTACTCGTCCATTCGCTCGTACCGGTTCCTCCGGGGAACGCCCAGCACATCGTAGTCGGAGACCTTGTCGGTGACCGCCCCGATCCCCGCCCCGACGATCAACCGGCCGCCGCTCAGCACGTCGATCGACGCCAGCTGTTTGGCTAACAGCACCGGGTTGCGGAGCGGGACACAGATCACCGCCGAGCCGATCTGCACCGTCGAGGTCACACCCGCGACGTAGGACAGCACGGACAGTGTCTCGAACATCATTGGATCGGGATCCCCGTCGGCCATTTCCGCTGAGCCGGAGTAGACGGTGGATCGCTGCTTCTCCCGGGTCCACCCGGTCAAGTCGTGGGCCCACACCGAGTCGAACCCAAGCGCCTCCGCCTCCCGTGCCACTCGGGTGATCGCCTCGGGCGATGCGGCTGGGCCACTTACCGGAAGCCTGACCCCGAAGCTCACACGACTATGGTTGACCACGCCCATAACGCCGCCAACCCTACGGTTGCCGCCCGGCCGGAGCCCCGATCACCGGCGGGCGACTGCTTCCCCGATCCGCTCGACTGCCTCCCGCAGCACCTGCTGGGAGTTGGCATACGAGATGCGGATGTGCCTGTCGCCGCCAGGCCCGAATGCTGAGCCTGGGGTCACTGCCACCCCCGCCTCCTCGATCAGCCACGAGCTGAACGCCACCGACGAATCGAACCCGAGGCCACTGATCCGTGGGAACACGTAGAACGCCCCCTCCGGCGTCGGGCATTCGATGCCAGAGATGGCGTCCAGGCCCTCGGCCACGATCGCCCGTCGTCGGTCGTACTCTTCGACCATGTCCGTCACGATCGTCGGGGACGCCTCCAGGGCGGCCACCGCTGCCCACTGGGTGAACGAGCCTGCGCATCCCACCGTGTGCTGCTGAGCCTTCACCGCCTCGCTAACCACATCCGCAGGCCCGGCCAGGTATCCGAGCCGCCACCCGGTCATGGCAAACGCCTTCGAGAACCCGTTGATAGTGATCGTCCGATCGAAGCATCCGTCCATCGCCCCGAATGAGATGTGGTCGCGCCCGTCGTAACGGATCTTCTCATAGATCTCGTCGGAGATGATGAAGATATCGCGCTCCCGGGCGAAGGCGGCCACCACCTCCGCCTCCTCGGCGGTCACCACCCGGCCTGTTGGGTTGTTGGGGCTGTTGAGCAGAATCGCTTTCGTCTTCACCGAGGCAACACTCTCCAGCGCCTCCCGGGTGATGCGGAATCCGTCGTCAAAGTCGAGGCCCACCAGCCGTGGAGTGGCCCCGATTAGGTGCACGATCGCCTCGTAGCTCACCCACGATGGCGCCGGGATCACGATTTCATCCTCGGGGTCGAGGATCGTTAGAAGCGAGATATAGAGGGCGTGCTTTGCCGACGGGGTGACGATGATGTCCCGGTCCGGGCTGTACTCGAGCCCGTTGTCGTCGGCCAGTTTGCGGGCGATCGCCTTTCGCAGCTCGGGGATACCTCGGCTGGCCACGTAATGGGTGAACCCCTCCTCCATCGCCTTCTCCGCCGCGCGGATGATCGGCTCCGCGGTGTCGAAGTCGGGGTCACCCCCGCCCAGGTCCCACACCGGCTGGCCCTCGGCCTTGAGCCGTTTGACCATGTCTGCCACCGCGAAAGTGGCCGACTCCTCGATATTGCCGAAGCGGCGGGCGACTGACAGGGTCATGCTGATTTCCTTTCGTTCACACAGGATCGGCTCCGCGGATTACCGCTGCGTAGGCGTCGAGGACTTCCTCGTAGGTCTTGGGCGGGGCATCCACGAACCGGTCCCGCAGCCCCAGCCGCTCCGAGGTGCGGAGACGCTCGACGGTCGCTGTCGTCATGATCGGTTCCACCCCCACCTCCCGCAGCTCGGCGAGAGCGGCGTCCATCTCCACCGCCCGCCGCCCGGCGTGCAGGACGTCGGTCTTGATGCACATGTCGGCAAAGCTCGAATAGGTGGTGGCGTCCATCGGCTCGCAGATGCCCCGGAACGTCTCCTCGGTGATCCCCGCCAGATGGGCGGTGGTCATCGCCTCGACGATAAGCGCCTCCATCCCCTTGGTCACCACGCTTCGCAGCATCTTCACCATCGCGGAGGTGCCGGGCTCGTCACCGATCACCTCCACGTTCAGCCCGAACGGGCCCATACGGTCGGCGAACTCGGCGCTGCCGTCTCCGGAGCTGAGCAGCTGGACCGAGTGCCCGTAGATGCTGACCGCCCCCATCAGGTTGGCATCGACAAAGCTCGCGCCCCGGGCGGTCACCGCCGCCCCCACGGCCTTCTTGGCGCTGGGTGGGGAGGCGTTGATGTCCACCACCAAGGTGCCAGGGCCGGCGAAGGCGGCGATCGCCTCGCCCACCTCCACCGCGTTGCCGACCAGCACCGCTGAGAAGACGATGTCCGAGCCCGACACCAGATCGTCGAGGCTGTCGACCGTTTCGGCGCCGTCCGCCACCACCCGGTCCTTGAACGCCTGGGTGTACGGGGGGCGGTTCCTCGATCCGTTGCAGTACACGAGGATCCGCTCCAGGCCGTTCCCGCTCAGACCCCTCGTGAAGTACGACGCGGCCTCGCCGTAGCCGACGAAACCGACGGTTGGGTGTGTCTTACTCATGCATCCTGCCTACGTTAAGTGTTCTCGGTCGCCAGCCGGTCCCAGGCGCCGTCAGTGCCCAGATCCCGCAACTTGAACTTCTGCACCTTGTGCGACCCCGTGCAGGGGAATCGGTCCATGATCCGAAAGAACCGAGGGATCATAAACTCTGCCAACCGGGACGAGCACCAGTCCACCAGCTCCTCGGGCGTCAGCTCCGTCCCGTCGATCGTTACGACGCAAACGGCGATCTCCTGGCCAGCGATATCGTCGGTCACCCCCACCACCACCGCCTCCTCCACCACCGGATGGGCATTGAGGACGTTCTCGATCTCGATCGCCGAGATGTTTTCCCCCTTTCGCCTGATGGCGTCGGTCGACCGTCCCAGGAAGTAGAGGTTGCCGTCGGCGTCGACTCGGCCAAGGTCGCCTGTGTGGAACCACAGGTTCCGCATCGCCGCCAGCGTCCGGTCAGGGTCGCGGTGGTAGCCGCTGAACATGACGTGGGGCTCAATCGGCCGAACCACGATCTGGCCCACCTCTCCCCGTGACAGCTCCCGGTCCTCGTCGTCAAAGATGCGCACGTCGAAGCACTCCCTCGGCACGCCGTTGGCGCCGGGCACTATCCGATCGGCCGGGGTGATGGTGGTGTTGCAGCCTGCCTCGATCATCCCCCAGCCGTCGAGCACCGCGCAGCGGAACCGCTCGCCGAAGGCCGCCGCCGTTAAGGCGGGCGCTCCGCCGAGGATCAGGCGGATCGGATTGTCGGCGTCGTCGGGGCGCGGGGGCTGTTTCATAAGGATGGGGAGCGGCGAGCCAATGTGGGTGAAGACACTCGCCCCCATCGACCGCACCTCCTCCCAGAACCGTGAGGCGGAGAAGCGAGGGCTGAGGGCGATGCTGCCACCGGCCGCCAGGATCGGCATCACCCCCATCATCTGCGGGTTGCCATGGAACAGCGGCATGAACACGTACATCCGGTCGTCATTGTGGAGTCCCATTAGCCGGGCGAGGTCGTGCCCGGAGCGCACGTAGGCGTTGTGGGGGTTGACCACCGCCTTCGGAAGCCCGGTCGTCCCGGAGGTGTACATCATCACGAGGGGGTCGCCGGGACCGATATCGACGGCCATCGGCGCCGATGGATCCGAATCGGCCAGCTCCGCCCCTAGCCCCAACCGGTCGTCGTCGAGCACGAGGACCTCACGCACCGACTCCAGGCCGTCACAGGCCTGGTGGTAGGCGTCTGCGAACTCGTGGTGAACCACCACCAACGACGACTCCGTCTTCTCGATCTGGTAGCGGAGGGACTGACCGATGAGACGGGTGTTGATGGCCACGTGGACCGCCCCAATCTTGGCGAGGCCGAACCACAGGTACAGATACTCGGGGCAGTTGGGGAGGATGAGGGCCACCGCGTCGCCCGGGCGGACCCCGTGAGTCGCCACGAGGTTGGCGGCCCGATTCACCCACTGGTCGAACCCCTGGTAGGTCAGCTGGAGGCCGTCGGTGGTGACGAGGCACGGCTCGGCGGGGTAGGCGGCGACTACGCCGTCAAGGAACGTCCGGACGTCGGAGAGGGGCGGGCGGATCATCGGTCGGCCTCCGTGTGGATCCCGAGCAGGCGGGCAGGGTTGTCGCATGCCACCGTCCGCCACTCGTCTCCGCTCATCCCAAGCTCCTCCATAACCGACCGGAACGAGGCGAACCCCTCGACGGGGGGAGGATTGTGGACCTGTCCCAGGTCGGTGGCGAGCACGGTGCTGCCGACCCCCACCGACCGCATCGTCTCGAGCATCGAGGCGGCGATCGCGGTGTCGTCGAGAAGGCTGTAGTAGCAGCGCTCGAACATGGCGCCGATACCTGCCAGCTCGCGCTGGACGTCGAGGGGCATCTCGATCTGTGGCGCCTCGGGGTGGGTCACCAGGATGTGGGTCACCCCCCGGCGCCTCGCCTCATGTGCCAGCCCGACGGTCTCGTCGACTGACAGGTGGCCGGTGGCCAGCACCGCGTCGACTTCGGCGATCAGGTCGAGAATCTCCCCCACTGCCGCCGGCATGCCGCCATCGGGCAGGGAGATGCCTTCGGCCATCGACGGGGTGATAGCCTGGATGTGGGGGTCGGCCTCCCGGGAGCGTAGGTAGCGTAGGTGGTTCTCGGCCGAGATGGTGGGCATCCAGATGACCCTGCCACCGAGGGTGAGGGTGGTGCGCACGGCGTGGGGGTTGAGGCCGCCGCATGGATGGTTGAGGACGATCCCTCCCAGCACGGCCGTCCGGACGGACTCGCCGGCGATCGCCGCCCGAGCCGCGGTCGGGCTGGTGTGGTTCTTGAGGACGATGGCCGCCATCCCGGCGGCGTCGGCGTCCGCCACCACCTCCCGGTCAGACTGCCGGCGGGGGAGCACGTCGGGAGACGAGTGGACGTGGGTGTCGATCGCCCCTCTGAGAATGTGATGTTCAGGTGCGTCAAGCCGCACGGGATTCCTTCGATCGAGTCTCGCTTCCGACCGACTGGTCGGACAATACCCGATCGCCGAACTCGTCGCCACCGAGCCCTAGAAAAAACGACGTTCAGCCCGACGGCGAGACCCCCATCGGCGGGCCCCTCGGCACCGGACCATTTGCATAGCTATGCCTTTTCCCTTCGGTTCGCATCCTACCGCCTGGTCGGTAGGCTAAGGTCTTAGGCTACCACTGTCAAGGGCCATCGTGAAGTTCCCGCTGGTGGCCAGCGAAAGTCCCCACTTGTTTGGTTAGCCCCCTGTCGCCTTTCGTGTTGATTTTTGAGGCGGTCAGAAGGGGCTGCCTGGGGGGTTGCCGGTGGTTATCTCCTTTCATCCGTGGCTTGTCCACCAGCGGAACGATGTCTCGCCGGTCAAGACGTAGGTTGGGATGACGGTGTCATCCCAACCTACGCAGCGCCCTCATGGTGTCGGGACGTCGACGTCGGATGCACACTCGTTGCCCACCACAATCAGACCAACGCCCCCCACTGCGCGCGCTTTGTAGTAGGCGATGAGTCGGTCGCCGATCTGGCCCCCTTCGGAGAGCCCGGTGCTGTGCGCGGTGGCAACAATCCGATTCGGAAGCTCGACTCCTCGGACGATGAGCGGCGAACAGATAGTCCAGGCTCACGACAGCCGCGCCACTGGAGTCCTGCAAGCTGCGGGTAAGACGGCCGTGGTCACCGATGAGCTCATGTTCGTGTGATCGACGCCCGAAGTACGTGCTTCTGGATCTTGCCGGTCGAGGTGCGCGGGAGCGTCTGAAAGTGGATCTCGCGCGGGCTCTTGTAGTGGGCGATACGCGACCGAACGTATTCGATCAGCTCCTCAGCCGACACCGCCTGTCCCGGTCGTAGTTCGACAATCGCAATCGGCACCTCACCCCACTTCTCGTCGGAGCGACCGATGACTGCGGCTTCATATACCGCCGGGTGCGAAGCAAGGACTCTCTCGACGTCGACCGAGGAGATGTTCTCGCCGCCGGAGATGATGATGTCCTTCTTCCGGTCCCGAATCTCGACGTATCCGTCTTCGTGCATGACTGCGAGATCCCCCGTTCGGAACCACCCGTCGGGTACCGCCCGGGCGGTCGCTTCCGGGTCGCGGAAGTAGCCGGTCATCACGTTGTTTCCGGTGATCGCGATCTCGCCGATCGTGCAGCCATCCGCTGGCACGTCCGCCCCATGGACGTCGACGACCCGAACCGTCTGGGAGATAACGTTGCCCACACCCTGCCGCGCCTTGAGACGTGCCTGTTCCGCGCCCGGGAGATCGTTCCACTCCGGCTTCCAATCACAGATAGCAGCGGGCCCAAAGGTCTCGGTCAGACCGTAGAGGTGGATGACGTCGATGTTGAGCGCCGAGAGCCGTTCGAGCAGAGCGGGGGTTGGAGGCGCTCCCCCCGTCATGACGTTGAGCCGCCGTGGTGCCCCGCCTTGAGCGTCCGGATGCTCGGCGAGCATGAGCAGCACCGTTGGAGCAGCGCACAAATGCGTTACTCCTTCGGTGCGAATTGCTTTCCAGATCTCGCTCGGGTCGATCTTCCGTAGGCATCGGTGACGGGCCCCAGCAACGGTCACCGCCCACGGGAAACACCAACCGTTAGTGTGGAACATGGGGAGCGTCCATAGGTATGTGGAGTCGAGGTTGAGCTGAGCATGGAAGGCCATGGCCAATGCTTGGAGGAACGCCCCCCGATGGTGGTACACAACTCCCTTGGGTGTTCCGGTCGTGCCGCTCGTGTAGTTGATCGACAGCATGGCGGTTTCGTCATCCGGCTCCGCCCAAACGGGGTGGGCACTTGTGAGCAGCGCTTCGTATTCGGCACCTTCCCGACCCGACTCGACCAGCCGAACACCGGTGCCTGCGATCTGGGCTGCCTCCCGCGCCTCATCGGCCAGGGAGTGGTCGTACACGAGCATCTTCGCGTCGGAGTGCTCGAGGATGTATGCATGCTCAGATGGCGCAAGTCTCGTGTTCATCGCCACGAGGACAGCGCCAGCCGCGGGAA
The DNA here is from genome assembly GCA_964600055.1 of uncultured Acidimicrobiaceae bacterium. Classification (GTDB taxonomy): domain Bacteria; phylum Actinomycetota; class Acidimicrobiia; order Spongiisociales; family ZC4RG35; genus JARDZU01. Next base: position 16,682 of record CAZRID010000007.1, on the reverse strand, counting down.
CTCCGAAATGACTCTCGAGGAGGACGTGCGTGTTAGGAGACAGGAACGCGACCCGTTCACCGCCGTTCACACCTGCCTCGCGCAGCGCTCCTGCGAGCTCTTTCGATCGGTCATAGAGCTCCCCGTACGTCAGTTGGACGTCGCCATCGACGACTCCAGTGCGTTCCCTGTAGACGCTTCCGGACCGGGCGAGAAACGACAGCGGCGTGAGCGGGGTCAGGTGTGACAAGGGGGCTATTACCTCGTCACGGGGCATCTGTCCTCCTTTGCAGAGTTCTGTCAGTGTTGGCGACGATACATCGCGAGGTCTATCAGTTGTCTCGCCGACGCACCCAGCGAGGCGAATCTGGGATCGTCCGAGTACCCGCGCGCCCATCGGATGTAGATCTGTTGGAGGAGCCGCCATCTTCAGCGTACCGAACACCATGTACCACCGGACTGCCGCGACGTCGCGGTCCGATTGCCGCGCATACCGTTCAATGGCCTCGGATCGGCTCAGGAAACCCTCGACGCCTGTTGGCATCGGCGTGAAGTCAGGAACCTGCTCCTCCGATTCGTACCAGGAGGCGAGGAGCGTTCCCAGGTCCGCGAGCGGATCGCCCCTCGTGCACATGTCCCAGTCGTAGACCGCCGTGCACTCGGAAGGGTCATCAGGGCAACGCCAGATTGTCAAGTCGCCAATCGTTGTGGAGGAGCGTCACCTTATCGGACCGCGGGAGCCGAGAAAGCAACCGGCGCTCGAGTTCGTCGACCATCTGCACGAGTTCGAACTCTGCAACGCGCATTCGTTCCGCCCAGCCGACGACCTGGCGTTGGACAAAACCCTCCGGTTTGCCCAACCCAACGAGACCGGCTTCGCGCGGTTCGATCGCATGGAGTTCGGCGAGCGTATCGATGATCACATTGGCGATCTTGGCGTTTTGTCCGGGGTCGTACCCACCGCGTATTGAGAGGGAATGATATCCTGGATGACCACCCCATGCTCCCGCTCCAGGACGAAGAATACGGCTCCAATGACCGTCTCATCCTTACAATACAGCAAACCCCTTGGAGCCTTGGGAAAGGCCCGCCAGAGCCGGGAAAGCACACGGTATTCACGGGACATGTCATGAGCGCTGGCTGCCAGGGGGCCCGACGGGGGGCGCCGGAGCACATATTCTGCCTATTGGTCACCGTCGAATGACAGGAGACAGGAGATAGGTGAGGTTGACTTTCCCCCTTATAAACTGTTTGACGGTGAGCGACCCAGCGGTCACCGTCAGCTGTCTCGCGAGCCAACGGGCGAGGCGGTCTGTGTTGAGCTGTTCGGAATCCCTGGGAGGCATCGTCTCGTCCGCCCCATCAAGCTGGGTGTCATGGCCCGCAGGCCTGGGGTGAACCGGACTTCCGCTCACTGCGCGCTCCAACCTCCGTCAACATGGAGGATCGAGCCCGTGATGTAGGCAGACTTTTCCCTGGCGAGGAAAGCCACCAACGACCCCACCTCTTCGGCCTGGGCGAACCGACCCATCGGGATGCGCTCCAGAAGAGCAGTCCGAAGTCGTTCGCTTTGCCGCATCCCCTCAGTCATCCCCGTTGCCACGTATCCCGGCGCAATGGCGTTGACTCGGATGCCATGGGGAGCCCACTCAACGGCCAAGGTTCGAGTAAGGGCATTGATTGCACCCTTCGTGGCCGCATACGCAGCTAGGCGGGGTCCTGCTACTTCTCCGTGGATCGAGGAGATGTTGATGATGCTTCCGCCATGACTCTCGCATCACTGCGAAAGCTGCTCGACAGCACCTGAAGGTCCCCGTGAGGTTTGTCGACTATCCGCTCCCAGTCAGCGTCATCGAGTTGATCCGAGCGGACGTAGGACCGGGCTGATCCCAGCGCTGCACACCAGAACATCGCCGAGGACCTCCCGATACCCGGGAGGCACCACAATCCAGGCGACTCGCGGATCAGTCTCGGTCATGAGAGGCCCGCTGCACGCTCGGAGACGCCATCGTGACGGAGGGGCGCCCCCCGGTCGATTGGCACGCCTGGATGACGCCATCCTGACCCGATTCGGACTCGGTGGGGTTGAAGCATCGCCTACTTCCGGTTATAGTAGCGCCGACCGACGAGTCGGTCGACTACCGGGACCAAGAAGCGGAGGAACTTATGGCTAAGAGTCGTTTCATCATGTCCTGGGGCAGAACTTACCAGACGGGTGGGTTGGACATGAGTCCCCTCATGAAGCGATTCATCTCGTCACGGGCGAAGCCCCTGTTCACCGACCCGCAAGGGATGGGAAACTACTTCACCTACCGGGAGGCGATCGACGTCCTCGGATGGGAGCACACCGACGTATACCTCGGCGGCCGAATCGACCTCGACCCGAAAGAGTGGTCGGACCTGGGATGGATGTGCTCCTACATCGGCCCGCCTCAGAGCGCGATCGATGCGATTCGAGAGCACGTCTCAGCGGAGAACATCGGGCCATACCCGCCCGATCTGCTCGCCGAACTGCGCGAGGTCGCGGCCGTGGAAAAGTTCGGCCGTCCGAGGAGTGAAGACTTCGAGGTGATCGGGGTGGAGGGAGCCCAGGGCGGAATCGGATTCACCTATCTCGCCTTCCTCAGCCCTGGTGACGAAGTGATCATGTCCGACCCGGCTTATTTCCATTTCGCTCCAGCTTGCTATGTGGCCGAGGCGGTGCCGGTGCGGATCCCGATGGGCCCGCACAACGAGTACCGGATGAAGCTGGACGAGATCCGGAAGCACGCGAGCCTTCGCACGAAGATGATCGTCATCGTCGATCCGTTGAACCCTTACGGGACGATCCAGACCAAGCAGGAGCTGATCGATATCGTCAACTGGGCTCGTGAATACGACATCCTCGTGTTCAACAACACGACCCACAACACCCATCAGCTCAACCCCGACCGCACCCAGTACCCGATCCCGTCGTTGTACGAGGAGGTCGACACCAGCAACGTGATCGCCACCTCCGGGATCTCGAAGGGTTACGGCATGGCGGCGATGAGGCTCGGGTTTCTCGCCGGGCATCCGGACCTGCTGAAGGCCGCCGCCATGGTGAAAATGGAGATCACCAAGATCCACACCAACCTTCTCGGTCAGTACGGGGCCTTGGCGGCGCTGAAGGACCACCAGTACGTCCGGGACGCCGAGAAGGTTATCCGCCGAAACCTCGACTACGTCGTGGAGTCGGTGGCCGACTGGCAGTCCCAGGGGTATGACATCACCATCCCTGTGATGCCCGAGTACGGGTTCTCGATGGTGTTCGACATCTCCAAAATGGGCGTGACGGGGCAGGAGATCTGCGTGGCGCTGTTCAAGCGGCACGTGGCGGTCTACGCTGGCGATGGCCTCGGAGACGTCGGGGCATCCGAGTACATCCGGATCAACCTCTCCAGGGCGGACCTGTGGGCATACGAGAAGCTCCGCGACGAGATGATCCCGGCGGTCAAGGAAGCGCAGAGCGGTGTGTACGGAGATGCGGTGGCGTCGTTCTTCGAGGAAGGCCAGACGAAGCGCGGTCTCCGGATCGCAGCCGAGATCCGCAACCGGAAGTAGCGGCCGAGTCGAGGGAACGAGGTAAGGTTGGGTGGTTCCACGATTCTCAGCGCCCACGGGGTATCGAAGACGTTCAGCGTCAAAGGTGGGGAACTCGTTGCGGTCGAGGGCCTCGAACTCGAGGTCGAGGAGGGCGACTTTGTCTGCCTGGTGGGAGCCTCCGGTTGCGGCAAGTCTACCCTGCTGAACATGTTCGCCGGCTTTCTTCAGCCGACCACGGGTGAGGTGCGGCTGCGTGGGGAGCCGATCACCGGTATCGAGCGGCGGTGTGGGATGGTGTTTCAGTCCTACGCTCTGCTGCCGTGGAAGACGGTCAGCAAGAACGTCCAGTTCGGCCTTAAGATGCAGGGTGTGCCCCGTACGGAGCGGGAGGAAATCGCAGACCGTTACATCAAAATGGTCCACCTGAACGGGTTCGAAAACCACTACCCGCCGGAGTTGTCGGGCGGAATGCAGCAGCGGGTCACGCTCGCCCGGATCCTGGCAGCCAATCCGGAGGTGTTTCTCATGGACGAGCCCTTCGCCGCCCTGGACGCGATGACCAGGCAGGTGATGCAGCAGGAACTGCTCCGTATCCACGAGAATAGCAAGAAGACGACGGTGTTCGTGACCCACAACATCGACGAAGCACTGATCCTCTCGGACACGATCGTGGTGATGTCGGCTCAACCTGGCAGGGTGAAGACGATCGTCAACAACATCCTTCCCCGGCCGAGAAGGGTCGACGTCCAGCTTTCTCCCGACTACCTCCGGATCAAGCAGCAGATCTGGGACGATGTGGAGGAAGAGGTTAGGGCCCACATGGAGGCGACGGGAGTCCAGATGGGAGATGACAACTGATGCCGATCGTGACAATCGAGCAGTCCGCGGGACGGTCAGCGGACCAGAAGCGCCGGGTCTCCGAACTGGTCACAAAGGCGTTTGTCGAGGTGTACGGGCTCCGTCCGGATCAGGTCACGATCCTGTTCCACGAGTTGCCGCTTGAGAACATGGCCAAGAGTGGGAGGCTCTACTCCGACTCTCAGTAGCCGATTTGTTCAGCTCACCCTGATCCCGTTCAGGAATAGCTCGGCAAAGAAGTCGCCGATCTCTTTGCTGGTATTAATACCACCCTTGCGGTACCATTGGTATGCCCAGTTGCACATACCGAAGAGAGCAAGCGTCGCAAGCCGAGCATCAACCTGTCGAAAGTATCCGCCCGCTATACCGCCCTGCAGGATCTTTTCCACCTGTTCCTGATAGAAGTCCCGTTTGGTCCGAATCGTCTTCTGGTATCGGGCAGGAAGTTCTCTGTGATGCTCAAAGAAGACCCGCACGTAACCTCGATGGGTTTCCATCAATTCCAAAATGTCGGTCATTACCTCCTTGATGAGTTCCGGAGGCTCCATGCCGCGCTCTTGACGTTCGATCTGTCGCTCGATGATCAGGTCGATGAACTCCTGATGGATCCAAAACAGGATCTCTTCTTTGCTCTTAAAGTAGTGATATAGCGAAGGTTTCCGGAGTCCGATAGCACTGGCGATGTCGTCCATGGTGGCGTTGTGGTACCCATTTCTGTCGAACAGCTCGGCTGCCGTTTTGACGATCTGCCGTCGTCTCCGCTCTGCGTCACTCTCGAACCGATCCGCCAGGGGCCGTCGCTCGGTAGCCATACTCAGCTCGAGAACTCGGCGCATAGGCATAGGAGTCTACAGAAACACCCAGCAATCGCCGGGCTGACATGGATTGGTCGTGGTTCCGAGCTTGTCATGGCTTACGACTCGCGACCAGCCATTCGTGATCGCCGATCGCGCCTTTTCGGTAAGGATCGAAGCCGGAGAGATACGCGGGACTTGCTTTTCCTGCAATCCCGTCGACGAGCCATTCCGCTAGTACCGGTCCATGCATCGTGCCATGGCCCCCGAACCCGGCCAGCACCCAGAGCCCGTCCTCGACACTGCCGGCGTAGGGATGGCCATCGACTGAAAGATCGGCCGCGGCGGAGATGGTCCGGAGGATCCCAACCTCAGTGAGAATCGGGGCTCGGACACTCGCTGCAGCGAAGAACGCCTCCAGCATGTCCTGTGCCGTCGAGTCTGGGGTCGAAGCTTCGTCGAGGATGCCGAGGCTCAAACCGTATCCGTCCCTTTTAACAGTTAGACCGAGGTCAAGGTCAATCGTGGTCGGCAGGTGGTATCCGACGAGCGCGGGTGTCGTGTATGCGTAGTGGATCATCCAGGGGCGGATGTCGATGTCGAAGCCCAGAGGCTTGAGGAGCCCTGGTGTATCAAGGCCGGCCGCAACAATCACCGTTTGAGCGCGCACATCTTCCACACCGTGAATCGTGAAGCCACCCTTCTCTCGTCGAATGTGGGTAACTGGGAAATGCTCTCGAATCTCCGCACCGGCCGCTCGGGCTGCCCGGGCAATAGCAGCTATCCCGTCGGCCGGAATGATGCGGCCATCATTCGGGGTCCAGCAACCTCCGGCTAGATCGTCGGTGTGCATCCATGGAACGATGTCCAGCAGGTCGCGCGGACCCAGGACATACGCCGGGTCGGCTCCGCGATCTGCCTGTAACTTCGCCGCCTGTGTAAGTCGATCAAGAACCGTTTCTCTTGCCGTAACGAATAGGTAGCCCGTCTCCGTGAAGACGCATGGCGCGTCGAAGCGATCTGCGGCTGATTTCCAGAACTCAAGCGACCGAATGGACAGATCGATCTCAATCGGCGTGGAAAACTGCTGACGCACCCCACCCGACGAAAAGGCGGTCGCCCCTCCACCAAGGAAGCCACGCTCTAAGAGCAGGACTCGCCCCAGCCCCTCCTCTGCCAAGTACAGCGCAGTCGAGACACCAGCGATCCCTCCGCCGATGACCACGAAGTCAGATCGCTCAGCCACCATCTTCTAGAGACCATCTTTCGATCGATATCAGGGTCATCGCAGACCCTGATAGTCGTCAGATCGCAGGACCCGCCGCGCCATGTAGTTTCGTAGGACCTCAAGGGATCCCCCAGCGATCCGGTACACCTTGAGATCCTGGAGCAACCGCCCGAAGTCGGTATCGGTGTAGAGGCCGTGGGAGCCGATCAACGCGAACACCTCGTTGATCGTGTGCTCAGCAGCATCGATCGCCAGCTTCTTGGCGACGGTTGTGACGAGCGAGATGTCCTCGTCGCGATCTGCCATGTTGGCCGCTCGGTCCCGAGCGAGGGATGCTGCATAGAGGTCCCCATAGCAGTCAGCAACCGTCCACTGGATTCCCTGGAAGTCGGTGACGACGGAGTCGCCCACCTGCCGGGTCGAGGCGTAGTCGATGGCGTTGGTGAGCGCACGGCGGGAGAACCCGATGAGCTCAGACGCGTTCCCGAGCCGGCTGACGTTGAACGTTGTGAGAAAGGTGTCCAGACCACCGCCGACTTCACCGAGGACCGCTGTAGAAGGAACTCGAACATCATCGAATTCGATCTCCGCGGTCGGGAGCAGACGAAGACCGATGGGTTCTGTCTGGACCGATCTCACACCCGGCTCGGACATGTCGACAAGGAATGACGTCAGCCCATGGCCTTCGGCATGGGCGTAGACGAGAGTGACGTCGGATTGCGCTCCGAGATTGACATGCGTCTTCTTACCGTTGATGATCCAATCAGTGCCATCTCGGCGCGCCCTGGTATTCAGGGCTTTCAGCGATGAACTCGCTCCTGGTTCCGAAATCGACTCGGAAAAGATCAGTTCCCCAGAAGCGATGCCTGGAAGATAACGGGAACGCTGCTCGGCCGTTCCCCATGCGAGAAGCCACGCTTGTCCCTGGATTGAGATCTGTGGAGATATGAGGCCGTGTCGCGCCACTTCTTCACAGATGAACGAGTACTCGGAAACACCCCCACCCAGGCCGCCCTCATCCTTTAGAGTGATTGGGCCGACCCAACCGCGCTTTCCCATCTCGAGATACAGATCTCTGGGGAACTCACATGCCCGGTTGGCGCGTTCCAGCTCGACGGCGTGGTCGCGGCCGAATTCGGCGATTTCTCCCACGGTGCGAGCTGCCCATTCCTCGCCGAGCTTCAACTTGAGTTCGAGGTACATAGCGCGCGTCCTTTACTCGGATCCGACCGACCAGTCGGCCTAATATTAACGACTGACGGAATGTCGGGTCAAAAGAGGTAGTCGACCGACTGGTCGGTCGGGATCAACAGTAGCCCCGGGCGCTTGGTCCCCGCAACCGGAGCCGGGTCAGTCGGCTTCAAGCGCCGGTCCCTCCGTCCGGGCGCTCGCCCAGGAACGATGGACGGCGCTTCTCGGCGATGGCCGCCAGCCCCTCCCGGTAGTCGGCGGTCCGCACCGCCAAACCCTGGGCCCGGACCTCCCGCGAGAGCGCCTCCTCGACGCCCCGGAGCACCCGCCCGCGAAGCTCGTCGGCCACCACCCGCAGGACCCCCGGGGCGTTGGACGCGATCCGCCGGGCAAGGCCAACCGCCACGTCCATCAGTTGCTCGTCGGGCACCACAGTCGATACGAGCCCGGCCCGATACGACTCGGCGGCGTCCCACCGGTCGGAGGTGAGGAGCATCTCCATCGCCCGTGCGTGACCAAGGACCAGCGGCAACAAGAAGGTGAGCCCCATCCCCGGCGGGAGCCCGATCGCCCCGAACGGGGCCGAGAATGAGGCCGACTCACCCGCCACCCGGACGTCGCACAGGAGGGCGATGCCGAGGCCACCGCCCACCGCCGGGCCGTTGACCGCCGCGATTGTGGGAGCGGGGAAGCGGAGCAGCTCGATGAACGAGGGGTAGATCTCGCTCAGCCGGGCCACGGCCGTGTCCGGATCAAGATCCGGGAGCAAGCGCATCAGCTCCATGTCCCCGCCCGCCGAGAAGGCGCTCCCGTTCCCGGTCACCACCAACGCCCTCACCCGGTCGTCCCCCGACAGCTCCTCGAGGGCGTCCATCAGCCCCACCTGGAGATCCCTCGTCATCGAGTTCCTGGCGTGGGGAAGGTTGAAGGTCAGCACCGCCACATCACCGCGAACCGAGGACACGACGGGGGCGGCATCTGGATCGTCGCTCACCTTCTCCTCCTCTCGTTGCTGCCCGAAGATACCTCCCGCTCCTGGCGGGGCGAACCGAAGTCCACTGGCTCGCCGACCGCCTAGTCGGTAGAGTAGATCGGTAGAATAGAGCAGATTAGATGGGAGGGATAATGCCGAGCAGCGACCAATCGACCAGCCCACAGCACCTCGTTCCACCGACCCCAATCTCCTTCCTCGAACGCTCGGCGCGGGTCTACAGCGACCGCCCCAGGGTAGTCGACGGCGAGGTCCGGCTCACCTACGCCGAGCTCCACGAACGGTCCCAACGGCTGGCTGGTGCCCTCCGCGAAGCCGGCTTGGGCCGAGGACGGAAGGTGGCGTTCCTGTCCCCGAATACTCATGCGCTGCTGGAAGGGCATTTTGGTGTCCCCGCCTCCAGAGGGGTGCTGGTTGCCATGAACACCCGCCTGGCACCGGCCGAGTTCGCCTACATCCTCGAGCATTTCGGCGCCGATATCCTGATCTACGACGAGTCGCTCTTGAGGGAGGCCCGAGCCGCCGCCGAGCTCTCGGGGACCGGTGTGCGTGTGGTCGAGTCGGGCGGGCCGGACTCAGAGTACGAGCGATGGCTCTCTGACACCCGACCCCTGTGGGAGCATCCGACCGACGAGACCGGGATGCTGTCGATCAACTACACCAGCGGCAGCACCGGAACACCCAAGGGCGTCGTCTACCACCACCGCGGGGCATTCCTCCAAGCATTGGCATGGCATTCCATGCTCGGCTCGACCTCGACTCCACATACCTATGGACGCTCCCCATGTTCCACACCAACCGCTGGTGCTTCCCGTGGGCGGTCACCGTCGCCAGCGCCCGTCACCGGTGGTGCCCCGCCGGATCGACTCGGCGGAGATCTGGAGGGCGATCAGGACCGAGGGGGTCACCCACCTCTGCGCCGCCCCTACCCGCCTGCTCATGCTGGCGGAGCACCCCGCCGCCAAAGGCGGGGCACCCCGACGGATCAACGTGATGACCGGCGGGACTCCCCCCTCCCCTGCCCTACTAGAACGGCTATCCACGCTCAACTCGACGTCATCCATCTGTACGGACTGACCGAGGCGTTCGGCCCCGCTGCCATATGCGACTGGCGTCCCGAGTGGAACGAGCTCCCTGCGGAAGAGCAGGCCATCCTCAAAGCGCGGCAGGGTGTGGGCAACGTTACCTCCCAGTCGGTTCGGGTGGTCGACGCCGACGGACGGGACGTTCCCGCAGATGCCGAGACGATCGGGGAGATGGCCATCATCGGAAACAACGAGATGGCCGGCTACTTCCGTGACCTGGAGGCGACCGCCCGGGCGGTACCCGACGGGTGGTTTCGCACCGGGGACCTGGCGGTGATGCATCCCGACGGGTACGTCGAGATCCGGGACCGCAAGAAGGACATCGTCATCTCGGCGGGGAGAACCTGTCCTCGGTGGAGATCGAAAGGGGCTGGCCACCCATCCCGCCGTCTTCGACGCGGCGGGATGCGGCAGACCCGACCGGAAATGGGGCGAGATCCCGGTGGCGATAGTGGAGCTGAGGGAGGGGCGAACGCGTCAGAGGCCGAGTTCATCGACCACGTAAGGTCCCTCATTGCCCACTCCAAGGCGCCGAAGGAGATCCGGTTCCGCGACCTTCCCCGCACCTCCACCGGCAAGATCCAAAAGCATATGCTGCGGTCGTCGATCGAGGAGACCTGACAGGTGATCCCCCGAGGACCCCACCACCCGGCGGCGTCGACGCCGTGAACTCGCAGTTCCCACGTCTGTTCTCGTCGCTCACCATGCGGGGCGTCGAGCTCCCCAACCGGATCGTCAGCACGGCCCACAGCACCGGGCTCTCGCAGGCTGGGCGGATCGGGGAGGCCCTCATCGCCTACTACGAGGCGCGTGCAGCTGGTGGCGTCGGGCTCATCATCACCGGCATCACCAGCGTCCACCCCACGTCCACGTCCCGGCACCAGACGGCTCTGACGAGCTGGGACGACTCGGTCATCCCCGATTACGAGCGGCTGGCCTCCGCCCTCCATCCCCACGGGACCCGGGCGTTCGTTCAGCTCAACCACGCCGGTGGGCTGTCGGGGTCCGCAGACGGGGTTCGGGCGGTGGTGGCGCCGTCGGCGATCGACACTGAGCTGGGAGTCGACACCCCCCACGAGCTGTCGGTTGGGGAGATCAACGAGATCATCGCCGCCTTCGCCTCCGCCGCGGAACGGGTGCGGGCCGGCGGGCTGGACGGTGTCGAGATCCACGCCGGGCACGGCAACCTCATACAGCAGTTCCTCTCCCCGCTGACCAACTGCCGAGACGACGAGTACGGGGGAAGCCGGCAGCGGCGAATGACCTTCGCCCTGGCGGTAGCCCGGGCGGTCCGTGCGGCGGTGGGAGACGACTTCCCAGTGGGAATCCGCATCAGCGTCGAGGAGGACTTGCCTGGCGGGCTGGACGTGGACGACGCCCGGTGGTGTGTACCCCGGCTGGTCCGCGCAGCCGACCTCGACTACGTGAACGTCACTACCGGAAGCGACACCTCCAGGGTCTCCCTGCCCCGCCACTACGCTCCTATGTACGTCCCGAGCCAACACATGCGGCCACTGGCCCGGACGATGACCGAGGTGGTCGACGTCCCCGTGCTGTGCGTCGGGAGGATCACCGACCCGAGGGACGCTGAGGACATTCTCGCATCGGGCGACGCCCACCTCATCGGCATGACAAGGGCCCTGATCGCCGACGCCCGGCTGCCGGAGAAGGCCGCTGCCGGGCACCTCGACCGGATCCGCTACTGCGTGGGGATCAACGATGGATGCCTCGGCCGCCTGTTCCGGGGTCTCCCCATCTCGTGCGTGCAGGATCCGTCCAGCGGCCGCGAGCTCGAGCTGGGAGCGCTCCCTGCCGCCGCGTCACCGCGCCGGGTGATCGTGGTGGGAGCAGGACCGGCCGGGCTGGAGGCGGCCCGTGTCGCAGCCGAGAGGGGACATGAGGTGATCGTGCTGGAGGCGGCCACCGAACCCGGCGGGCAGGTGGGACTTGCCCGGCGCCCGCCGGGCCGGGCCGAGATCGGCGTCATCACCGACCAGCTCGTCGCCGACCTCCTCCGGCTCAAGGTGGAGATCAGATGCGGGGTGACCGCCGACGCCGAGTTGGTGCTGGGTCTCGAACCCGACTCGGTGGTGGTCGCCACCGGATCCGACCCGCGGGTCCCGGATCTCGATGACGGCAACGACCGCTTGGTGTCGACCCGCGACGTGTACCAGCCCGGTGTCATCGTCAGCAACCCGCTCGTCCTCTTCGACACCCAGGGAGAGGTGGAGGGTTTGGCGACCGCCGACTGGTTGGTGGGGAGGGGGTTCACCATCACCGTGGTGACCACCGGATCGGTCCCCGGCTGGCGGATCGAACCGATCACACGCCAGGTGATCCACCAGCGTCTCGTCGACCAAGGCGTCCCCATCCGGACCACGGAGGCCGTCGAGGCGCTCACCGCTGAGGGGATCGTCGTCCGTCACCTGATGAGCGGTCGGGAGGAGACGATCGAGGGGATCGCCACCGTGGTGTCCGCCTGCGGGGGTCGGGCCCGGGATCGCCTCTACCGAGAGCTTCTGGTATCGCATCCCACGCTCAACGTGCACCTCGTCGGCGACGCCCTCGCCCCCAGACGCATCGAGTCAGCCATCCACGACGGCCACATTGCCGGTCGGGCGGTGTGATTCACACGCGCCCACTATGCCGAGACTTCCTCGAGTTCGCCGGCCAGCAATGTGGTGGCGATGGTCATCTGCGCAGACGGCACCAAGTTCCCGCTGGGTCGCGCCAAGCCGACACCGAGAACGCCGGCGTCGTCAAGTCCCTCCTCGCCGACCTCCAGGGCCGAGGCCTGTCCGCCTCGAATGGACTGTTGGTGATAATCGACGGCGCCAAGGCACGCGCCTCAGCAATCCGGGACCTAATGGGGACTGGCTCTGATCGCCCGCTGCCAGCAGCAAAACGGGCGCTACGAAATCAACTTGTCCCTGAAAATCGGAGACCTTCCACAGGTTGTCCTCGAGAACCAAGACAGCCGACTGAAGGTCGCGCTGATCTTCCCGAACCGTCGGCACGTCGGGCAAACCGTTCTCCCGAATCGATGTCGTAGACGCCAGCGCAGGTGCTGACCCCCAACGACTCAGCGACCTCAACGACGTCGAAGCCCGCCTCCTCGCCTTCCAGACCCGCTACGAGGCCAGCGCCATGCCATTCGAGTGGAAGTTCACCCGCCACGACCTCGACATACTCCTCAAACGCCTCGCCGCCCACGAGCCCCCTCCCCACCGCCGCGTGAGTCGGATACTTGCGCGAACTTCCGTGCCAGAGCACTAAAAGCTTGGAAGAGAACTATCCGCGCGAGTCGGTGTTGGGTGTGTAGACTTGCCGTGTGGAGGTCACTGAGGAGAAACTGGCTCAGAAGCTGTCGACGGTGATGCCTCACCTCGATGAGCGTCAGCGTCGGATCCTGGCCGGTGTAGAAGCGCGTGCTTTGGGCTGGGGCGGGATCGCGTTGGTGGCGAAGGTGACTGGCATGTCGCGTTCGACGATCCAGAAGGCGGTCGCCGAGGTGGATTCCGGTGTCGAGCCGACGAAGCGTGTGCGGGCCCCCGGCGGCGGCCGGCCGCGGCTGATCGACAAGGACCGGACCCTGCTCAAGGACCTCAAGGCGCTGGTGGATCCCGTTACCCGCGGTGATCCGGAGTCGCCCCTTCGCTGGACATCGAAGAGCACCCGTATCTTGGCCGATGAGTTGGGAGCCAAGGGCCATCAGGTGAGTCACGTGGTGGTGGGTGAGCTGTTGGGACGCAACCTCGGCTACACCCTCCAGGCGACACAGAAGTCGCGGGAGGGGAGGTCGCACCCTGATCGGGACGGCCAGTTCCGCTACCTCAACGATCAGGCCGCCTCTCATCTCCGAGCCGGCCAGCCGGTGATCTCGGTCGATACGAAGAAAAAGGAGCTGGTCGGCTATTACGCCCGGAAGGGCCAGGAGTGGCAGCCCAAGGGCGAGCCGGTGCAGGTGTCGATCTACGACTTCATCGACCCCGAAGTGGGCAAGGCCATCCCCTATGGGATCTACGACGTGGGCGCCAACCAAGGCTGGGTGTCGGTCGGCACCGATCACGACACCGCCGCCTTCGCGGTGGCCACCATCCGCCGGTGGTGGGAAACGACAGGTCGAGTCGCCTATCCCGAAGCGACCCGTCTGCTCATCTCCGCCGACGGAGGCGGATCCAACGGCTACCGCTCCCGAGCGTGGAAGGTCGAGCTCGCCCACTTCGCCCGTCACACCGGTCTCGAGGTCACGGTATGTCATCTCCCACCGGGAACGTCGAAATGGAACAAAATCGAGCACCGCCTCTTCTCACACATCTCGATCAACTGGAGAGGCCGACCCCTCACCACCCATCAAGTCGTAGTCGATCTCATCGGTGCCACCAAGACACGCACCGGTCTCAAGGTTCGGGCAGAACTCGACCCGGGCACATACCAGACCGGAGTGAAGATCAGCGACACCGAACTGGCTGCCGTGCCGCTACACAAACACGACCACCACCCACAATGGAACTACACCGTCGGCGCAAGAAACGAGTGACCAACGCCTACGTTATTTCCTTCCGGGCTCTAAGTTGATGATCTCATCACGGCGCCGGTCGTCTGGCCGCTGCTCATCAGCGCTGTGACTTGACTGGCAACCCTTGACGCTCCTACGATTTCGACCGACCGATCGGTCGGCCACCATGCAGAGAGAGGAACCGCCATGGAGCGCTCGCTACGCGCTTTAGCGTCCCTTAGGCGTTCTCCGACTAGCAGCGAAGTCACAGGTCAGCGGCCGCCAGGCTGGTATGCGGACCGATAAGGAGAGTGCCCGATGGGCCTGCGCACTGTTGACCAGTATCTAGACGGCTTAGGAGACGACCGAGAGGTCTACTACCAGGGTGAGCGCGTCGATAAGGTCGTAGAACATCCGGAGCTCGGCATCGCGGTCCGGCACGCGGCTATCGACTTTGCGTTAGCTCACGACCCTCAGCATGCGTCGCTTGCTGTCCGAGGAGAGCCAGGTAGCGAGTACTCTGCCTACTTCCACCTGCCCGAAACCCCCCAGGACCTGCTGGACCGCTCCCGACTCATCGAGGTGGCAACCACCTCCGGGGCAACGCTCGTGCTCCTCATCAAGGAGATCGGGAGCGACGCCCTCTTCGCGCTGCATCGCGTTCTCGCAAGATTGGGCCTTGCGGAAGGACTCGAGCGAGCACAGCGCTTCCTGGAACTTTGCCGCAGCAACGACCTCGCCCTGGCAGTCGCCCAGACCGACGCCAAAGGCGACCGCTCCAAGAAGCCCTCCGAGCAGCCAGACCCCGACCTCTATCTCCGCGTGGTGGACCGGCAGGAGGATGGTCTGGTCGTGCGCGGGGCCAAACTGCACACCTCCTGCACGCCCTACGTCGATGAGATCATCGTTCTCCCGAGCCGCTCGATGCGGCCGGGCGACGAGGACTGGTCCATCGGCTTCGCTATCCCTGCCGCCACGCCGGGCGTCAAGATGCTGGCGTCCAACTACCTGGAGGCGCCGCAAGATCCCTTCACGCAGCCGGTGTCTGCCGGTCACAAGATGATCGAGACGTTGACCGTGTTTGACGACGTCTTCGTCCCGTGGGAGCGGGTGTTCTTCGACCGCCACGTCGAGGCGGCGAGCCAGGCAGCGCTCACCTTCGTCGAGTATCACCGGTTCACGGCGGTGAGCTACAAGCTGCCGCTCCTGGACGCGTTCGTCGGAGCTGCCATCGCCGTGAGCGAGGCAAACGGCATCTCGAAGGCGGGGCACGTGCGCGACAAGCTCGCCTGGCTGTTGGGCTACGCGGAGACGGTGCGGGGTCTTACCCAGCTCGCCGCCCAGCGGGCGCACTCGGAGCAGGGCATCGCCTATCCCGACGTCATGACGACTAATCTGGCGAAGCTCACCTTCGCTCGGGACTTCCACCGCGCGCTCGAGCTGCTTCAGGATCTCGCCGGTGGACTCCTCGTGACCGGCCCGTCCGGGGCCGACTGGGAATCGCCGGAGCTGGGCCCGCTGCTGCGCAAGTACCTCGTGGGCGCGAGCCCGGCCGAGGAGCGGGTGAGGCTCATCAACCTCGTGAGCGACCTGACGACCCGGCTCTACGGCGGATACCAGGCGGTGCTCGCCGTGCATGCGGAGGGTTCCATCGAGGCCGAGAAGCTTCAGATGCTCCGCGCCTACGACGCGGAACCGGCTTTGGCGCTCGCGCGCCGGCTGGCCGGGATCGAGAGCGGCTGACCGGCTACGGGCGGCGCTCGGCCCGGATGCTGCACAGCCGGGAGACCCCTGCTGCCCGGTGAAGCGCGGCGGGCGTCACTCCCGGATCGCATTGAGCGCCTCGGCATGGTCGGCGCTCTGGAACGTCAGCATCTCGAGGGCGGTAGCAGCAGTGTCGAACGCCACGTTGAGGGCTTCCTTGACAAGCTTGTTAACGCATGCCTTCGTGGCCCGGAATGGCCAACGGTGCACCAGCCGCGAGCCGCTCGGCGAAGGCGTTGGCGTGGTGGTCGAGCTCGGCGTTTGCCACGACGTGGTTCACGAGTCCCATCCGTTCTGCAGCTGCGGCCGACAGCGCATCTCCCGTCATCAGGAATTCCTTCGCACGGGCCGTACCCACCGCCAACGGCCAGATGGCAGTTCCTCCGTCGCCAGCGACCACCCCAACAGGCACATGAGGGCCCGCGATCGTTGCGGACTCAGCCATGAAGATGACGTCCGAGAGCAGCGATCGACGCCCCGAGGCCGATTGAATCCCCCCGGGTTTGGTAGAGGCTCTGATGTGCCCCGCTTCTCCGGACACATTGATGTTCCCCTAGGCGGTTCACCCACCGGCGTCCCCACCAACCCCCAACAACGGCCGGAAGGCAGCACCGACACCGGCCACCGGCCCCCTACACCCGCCGAATCGCACCCGACACGCCAACATCATCCAGTCGATCGGTGAGGTAGGCCGCTGGTTACTCGACCGCCGGGAGGTCGGGTGGGCTCA
>CAZRID010000006.1:0-28959 GCA_964600055.1 uncultured Acidimicrobiaceae bacterium | reverse complement strand
TCCGCATAGCCCCATTGGATCTGGCGCAACCCGTCAAGGATCGCCTGGCTCCCTGCGGCGCAGGCCACGACCGGTGTCGACACCTGGCCACCGAACGAGTACTTGATCGAGATGGCAGCGGCTGCCGCGTTGGCCATCATCATCGGGATGAGGAACGGCGAGACACGGGGGTCGTCACCGGCCGAGCTCCCGATCAGCTCCTCGAGTGACTCGAGACCGCCGATGCCGGTGGCAACCGCCACCGTCACCCGGTTCGGGTCGATGTCGAGCTGGCCCGACTGCTCCAGAGCCTCATGGGTGGCGACCAGGGCGAACTGAGTGAACCGGTCGATACGTCGATGCTCTCGCTTGGGTAGCCAGGGCTCTGGATCCCAGTTGTTGACCAGATAAGGCCCGGGGGCGGGAGGCTGTTGTTGCAGGCCCTTCCACAGGTCGTCCATCCCCACACCGGGGGCCGCAACCACGCCGACACCGGTAACGACGACTCTCCGCTTGTTCATAATCCCAATTCTGCCCTGTCCCTCATGTTGGGAAAACACTTCGCTGGACCTTTCTCATTCCCTCGATCCAGCGGTCATAATCATTGGCCTTGTTCTGGAAGAAGCGCTCGACCTCGGGATGGGGGAGAATCAGGAACTTCTCATCGGCCAGACCGGCGACCACCGCCTCTGCAACCTGTTCGGGTTCGAGCGCGTAGGGGTCGAGCAGGTCGTGAAATTCGGTGGCGGCGTCGAGGAACGGGGTCTTGACCCCCATCGGGCACAGACAGCTCACCTTGACTCCCTGGTCCCCGTAGGTGACAGACAGCCACTCGGCGAAGGCCACCGCGGCGTGCTTGGTGACCGAGTACTCGGCTGCCTTGAGGTTGGTGAGAAGCCCGGCGGCCGACGCCGTTGTCAGGAAGTATCCCTCACCACGAGCCACCCATCCCGGGATCAGTCGTCTCGCGGCGTGGACGTGTGACATCAGGTTCACGTGCCACATCTTGTCCCACAGCTCTGGGACGGTTTGCTCGTTTCCCGCAAAGCCGATGCCCGCGTTGGCACAGAAGAGGTCGATGGGGCCGAACTGGTTCTCGGTCTCGTCGATGAGCCGGTTGTTGGACTCAGGGTCGGCCACGTCGACCTGGAACGCCGTCGCCTCGATCCCAACCGCGACCCGTTGCGCCGCTTCGAGGTCGAGATCGGCGAGAATGAGGGCAAGCGGTTGTTCGCTTGCGAAGCGTCGGGCCATGGCGGCCCCGATCCCACTTCCTCCACCGGTTATGACTATGACTCGCTCGGTCAGGTTCAAGACGCTGGGAGCCTAACGGGGCCAAAGGTGGCGTTCCTGAGCAGTTCGGCGCCGCCCTTGACCGATGAGACCAATCCGTTGGCCGTAGGTAGAAGCTGCTCCCCATAGAACCGGGCGGTGTTGACCTTCTCGGCGAGGAAAGCCGGATCGAACTCGGAAGGGCCCTCCAGCGCGGCGACAGCTGCGCTGGCCAGCAGCCAGCCTCCGAGCACGGTCCCGAACTGACGCAGATAGGGCGAAGCTCCGGCCAGGGCGGACTGGATCTCCCCGGCGGTCAGTTGGTCTCCAAGCCATGCCGAGGTTTCGGCGAGGCCCTGGATTGCTACCGCCAACTCCTCTCGGAACAGAGCGAGCTCGGAGTATTCGCCCATCCGGTCCAGAGCCTGGGACATCTCGGTGATCAGCCCGGCGACGACGGCGCCGTTCTCCATGGGCACCTTGCGCAGGACGAGGTCGACGGCCTGGATCCCGTTCGTGCCCTCGTAGATGGGGGCGATCCGGGCGTCACGCAGGTATTGGGCGGCGCCGGTCTCCTCGACATAACCCATCCCACCGTGGATCTGCACACCGATCGAGGCAAGCTCGACACCGACGTCGGTGCACCATGCCTTGACGATCGGGGTCAGCAACGCGAGCCGGTCCGATGCAAGCCGGCGGCGCTCCTCGGTCTCGCCGTGGAACATGTGGTCAGCCTCGCCCGCGGTCACGTAAAGCAGCGATCTCATGGCTTCGACGTAGGCCTTCATCGTCAGCAGCATCCGCCGCACGTCGGGATGCTCGATGATGGGAACACTCTCCTTGGCGTCGGCTCCGATCGCCCGACCCTGGATTCGCTCCCGTGCGTAGTCGAGGGCGTGTTGGTAGGCAGCCTCACCGATGGCGACGCCTTCCATGCCCACGCCGACCCGGGCGGCGTTCATCATGGTGAACATGTTTCGCATGCCCTCCTGCTCAACGCCGACGAGGTATCCAACGGCCCCGTCGCCGTTGTCGCCGTAGGCGACGACACAGGTGGGTGAGGCGTGGATTCCCAGCTTGTGCTCCAGCGAGAGCACCTTGATGTCGTTGCGCTCTCCGGGCTCGCCGTTGTCGTCGGGGA
Organism: uncultured Acidimicrobiaceae bacterium; assembly: GCA_964600055.1. Lineage (GTDB taxonomy): Bacteria > Actinomycetota > Acidimicrobiia > Spongiisociales > ZC4RG35 > JARDZU01. The sequence continues at coordinate 26,567 of CAZRID010000006.1, read as the reverse complement.
TGAACTTGGGGACGAGGAACATCGAGATCCCCCGGGTGCCCGCTGGGGCGCTGGGGGTGCGGGCAAGGACGAGGTGGAGGATGTTCTCGGTTAGGTCCTGGTCCCCCCAGGTGATGAAGATCTTGGTTCCGAAGAGGCGGTAATTGCCGTCGTCCTGCTTGATCGCCTTGGTCCTCAGGGCGCCGACGTCGGACCCGGCCTCCGGCTCGGTCAGGTTCATCGTGCCGGTCCACTCACCCCTGACCAGCTTCTCGATGAAGGTGTTCTTGAGCTCGTCGGAGCCATGCCGTTCCAGGGCCTCCACGGCGCCATGGGTTAGGGCCGAGGCGATGGCGAATGCCATGTTCGCCGTCTTGAACATCTCCTGAATCGGCACGCCGACGATATAGGGGAGCCCGCCTCCACCCCATTGCTGGGGCATGTGTGCCGAGGCCCAACCGGACTCGAGGTATTTCCGGTACGCCTCCTTGAATCCATCCGGAGTCTTCACCGTTCCATCCTCGGTCAGGACCGAGCCCTGCTGGTCTCCGATCCGGTTCAGCGGGGCCATCACTTCCGAGAAGAACCGTCCGGCCTCTTCGAGGATGGTGCCTACGGTCTCGGGGTCGGCGTGTTGGTATCCGTTGAGCTTGGACACGTCCTCCAGCCCGGCCACATGGTTCAGCGTGAAGGTCATGTCGTCCAGAGGTGGCTGGTAACCGGACATACCCCAAGGCTACCGCCCACCCCGCAATTGAGAGCCACAGGTCCGCATGTGACCCCTGATCGTCCCAATTACAGGGAGAGATCTACGGGGTGACTTCCAACTCCGAGGTGATCGTGCCCTGGAGCACCTCGTAGCCCATGTTCTCGTACAGCCGGAAGGCCCCGGTTGGGTTCTCGGCGTCGGCACCGATCATGGAATGGGTCATACCCGCGTCGAGAAAGGCGTTGAACGACGTGGCGAGCAGAGCGGAGGCGACCCCCTTGCTCCTCCAGGCGCGCTTCACACCGAGACTCTCCACCCACCCCTCACGGCGACCGGTGACCGCCTCGTCATCGGGGAAGATGCCGTTGAGACAGATGCCGACCACCTCGTCGCCGGCCAGCGCCAGAAAGGAGAGGTCGAGACGATTGCCCTGGCCTTCGAGACGATGCTGATAGCTGGCGGCGTCGACGGGCGTCGAGCCCCAGTGATCGGCGAACGCCTCGTTTTGTACGGCACGGGCATTCTCGTCCCGACCGCGGTCCCAGAGCATGATCTCGACCCCGTCGGGGATCCTCACCTCGACGTGCCGATCCAGGGGTCTGATCATTTCCTTGATGTACCGAACCGGCTCAAGACCGAAATGTCGGTAGAGACGGTGGGCGTCCTCGACCCACTCCCACTCATCGGCCCGGATGTACCAGGGGATGGATGGGTCACAGCTCGAGAGACTCTCCCTGGCACGGTCCACCTCCCATCCAAGAAGATGTCTTCCGATCCCCTGTCCCCGAAGCTCGGGATCGACCACCCCCTGGAGATATGCGCGTTCCAGCCGCTCACCGCTGGGGCGGTGCCAGACCAGTCCGTAAGCCACCAGCTTCTTGTCGAGCCAGTAACCACGGGAGTCGAGATCGAGGTCGACGAATGGCTCGGTGAAGTCGTCCTCGATCTGTGCCACCGGGGTGACCAGGGGCAGCCCCCAGAACCGCTCGAAGCGGTTGATCAGCTCGGTCACGTCGGACGCGTCGGCGAGCGTCACTGCTCGGGTGTCCATCCCGCGCAAGATATTCGAGTGCTGAAGTCTGTGCCACCGAATTAGCAATTCCATCGTGCAGACTCGGGTGCCGACCGTCAGTTGTCGAGGATGGTCAGGTCGAGTTGGCCGAGGTGCTCCGGGTCGACAATCAGGTGGATTTCGACAATTCTCTCGTGCTCGATCGTGAAATCGAATACGACACGCGGCTGTCCGCCGGGAGCCCACACCGCCCCAGCGGCTCCGTTCACGACCGCTGGTTGTGCGAACCGGGCACGCCCCGAGAAGGTGTCGGCGACATCCGACGCACCGCGGATCTCGCTCGACACACCTGATTCCATGGCTGTGCGGTCGGCTCGGAGCACGACATCTGGGTCCAGCAGGGCGAGAAGCGCCTCGAATCACCGTTACGCGAGGCGGCGAAGAACGCGTCGACTATCTGTCGCCGGCGGGCGAGATCGGTGTCGGGAACAGTGGGCGTTCCCTGTATCCGGCGGCGTGCGCGGCTGGCGAGCTGTCTGGTCGCGGCCTCGGACCGCCCCACGATCGGCGCGATCTCGTCGAAGGGCACGGCGAACATATCGTGGAGCACGAAGGCGAGCCGCTCGGCGGGAGCCAGCGTTTCGAGGTATCACCAGCAGTGCAGGACCGACCGAGGTCGGCCAGCAGCGCCTCGTGCTCAGGGTCGATCCCTCGGGCGCGGCTCACGATCGGGTCGGGGATGTGCGCATCAAGCGGCTCTTCCCGCCGTGACTTGCGCGAGCGCAACATGTCGAGGCTCACGCGAGCGACGACTGTCGTCAGCCATCCGCTCAGGTTCTCGATGTCGCTCGTGTCGGAACGGCTCAGCCGGAGCCAGGCTTCCTGGACGGCGTCGTCCGCTTCGCTCAGTGAGCCGAGCATCCGGCAGGCAACGGCCCGCAGGTGGGTGCGATTCTCCTCGAATCGCTCCGCCCGCCAGTCGTTCTCGTCCATCGGTCACATTCCCCTGTCGTGTCCGGTCATGCAGTGACGAACGAAAATTAGGAAGACGTGACACGAGCTCGAGAAGCTCTGCCTGACAACTGGCCTCAGGACGGCGCCCATTACGTGGTGTCTTACCATCTGACCCATGCACCCGTTCCGATTTGGAGCAATGCTCGGCGCGACCAATCGAGACGAGTGGAGCAAGCAGCTTCGAAGCGCAGAGACGCTCGGCTACTCGATAGTCACCGTGGCGGATCACTTCGGCGGGCGACTGGCCCCGATTCCGGCCCTCACCGCTGCCTCCGAGCAGGTCGGCCTTCGTCTGGGAACGCTTGTCCTGGCAAACGACTTTCGCAATCCCGCCATGCTGGCCAAGGAGACGGCCACCCTGGACGTACTCTCCGGAGGGCGCTTCGAACTTGGGATCGGGGCGGGGTGGCTGGCTGAGGACTACCAAGCTTCGGGGATCACGATGGGCGAGCCGGGAGTGCGGATCGACAGGCTCGAAGAGGCCATCGCCATCGTCAAAGGGCTGTGGGCTGATGGTCGGTTCAACCACGAGGGCCGTCACTACCGCATCGACCTCGACGGCCAGCCGAAGCCGGTCCAGCAGCCCCGACCACCCATCCTCATCGCCGGTGGCGCCAGGCGAGTCCTTCGACTGGCAGGCCGGGAGGCGGACATCGTTGGCGTCAGTGTTCGTCTCGATCAGGGTGAGAGGGCACAGCTCACGCAGGGGGTCGTGGCCACCACTCGGGAGATGATCGAGCAGAAACTGGCTTGGATCCGTGAAGGTGCCGGAGATCGGTACGACCAGTTGGAGCTCAACACCCTGGTGTTCGAGGCACACGTGACCGATTCGTCGGAGGAGGTCGTCGAACGCATCGGGCAACGGACCGGCACCGATTCCCGGGTGGTCAAGGACTCACCGCAGGTGCTGGTGGGAACCGTAGGGGAGATCTGCGAGACGATCGAAGAGCGCCGGGCCGCCTACGGGATCTCGTACTACAGCTTCTATGAAGAGGACATTGGGACGATGGCGCCCGTGGTGGAACGACTCAGCGGCAGTTAAACGGCCAGAACCCCGTCGACGATCTCGGGAAGGACCTCGCCAATCCCCGCATCGAGCTTGACCGCGGCCAGGTGATCTGCCTCGGTTGCGCCCTTGTTGATGATGACGATGGGAAGCGAGAGCAGAGCGCCACGCATCACCACGTCGGAGGCAGGCCAAACCGCCACCGTCGAACCGGCAACGAGAAGGGCGTCGGCCATCGCCAAGAACTGCATCGCCTTGCCCATCTCCTGATCCGGAAGCAGCTCACCGAACATGACCGTGGCGGTCTTCACGATCCCGCCGCACTCGGGACAAGCCGGGTCCAGGTCGCCGGCCTCGACCCATCCCAGGACCTCGTCCGTTTCCCAAACCAACCCACAGTCGACGCAGAGACTCTCTCGCACGTTTCCGTGCAGCTCTGCCACCTGGTCGTCGTCGAGCCCGGACTTGTGATGGAGACCATCGACGTTCTGGGTGACCACCCCGGCCAGGCGCTCGTGGTCGGCGAGTCTCTTGATGGCGTCGTGGCCCGGATTGGGTCGGACCGTCGATCTGGCCCCCCACAGCTCTCCGTCGAGATGCATCTTCCAGCCCCGCTTCCTCAACTCGGGGTTGGCCCGGTAGCGGTCGATATGGAAGTCGTCCGGATCGACCTTGGTCCACAGCCCGTCGGGGCCCCGGAAATCGGGGATTCCAGATTCGGTGGAGATCCCGGCGCCGGAGAAGACGAGAATCCGTTCGGCAGGGCGTAGGACTGCTACTGCCGATGCGCTGTCGTTGGCTCCCATGTCCGCGATTATCGGAGGTTCCGCGACCTATCGCCGGGGCTTTAGGCTCACGCTATGACCGAAGAGCCCGCAAAGGATGCGCTAAGCCCCGAGTCGGAGATGATGAAAAGGGGCTGGGACCCGGCGGATGGCTTCGACTCGTTGAAGCCACCGCTGTTTCAGACGTCGACGTTCGTCTTTGAGTCCGCCGAGGCGGCGGAGCGTCTCTTTGAAATCGTCTACGGGGGTGCCAAACCGCGTGATGGCGAGAGTGTCGGATTCATCTACACCAGGATGGATCATCCGAACCTGGTCATCGTCGAGAGCCGGATGGCGGTCTGGGATGGCGCCGAGTCAGCCCTCCTCTTCTCCAGCGGGATGTCGGCGATATTCACGACTCTTCTCACGTTCGTGCGCCCCGGTGACCTGATCCTCCATAGCGCACCTCTCTATGGCGGCACCAATACCGTGCTGCACAAAGTCCTCGAACCGCTTGGCTATGAGGTGGTCCCGTTCGGTCCCGAGGCCTCGCAGGGTGAAATCGAGGAATTGATCGCTGGCCGTCGCCTGGGGGCGGTGTATCTGGAGACCCCGGCCAACCCGACCAACGACGTTTTCGACATCGTCATGGCATCCGGTCTGGCGGCCGTGCACTCGACACCTGATCACAGGGCTCTCACCATCGTCGACAACACGTTCCTCGGCCCCTATGCACAACGCCCCCTGGAGCACGGAGCAGATCTCGCCGTCTATTCGGCAACCAAGTACTTCGGGGGTCACAGCGATTTGGTGGCGGGGGTGGTGACCGGGTCGAGCGAGCTGATCGAGCCGCTGAAGACGATGCGTTATCGGATAGGCACCACCGCCGATCCGCACACGGCCTGGCTCCTGGGGAGGAGCATGGAGACCTACGCCATAAGGGTCGAGAGACAGACCGCCAATGCCGGCCGCGTCGCCGGGTTTCTGGCCGATCACCCCAAGGTGGCGAGCGTGCGCTATCTGGGACGGATAGATGAGGATGATCCGGTTGCCGACCTGGCCAAGCGCCAATGGTCCTCGGGTGGAGCCATGATCTCGTTCGAGGTCATCGGAGGGAAAGAGGAGGCGTTTCGCTTTCTCGACTCGATGAGCCTGATCACCCACACCACGTCGTTGGGTGGGACCGAGTCGATCGCGTCTCACCCATGGACGACCAGTCACGCCAACATCGACCCCGAAACCAGGCGGCAGATCGGGGTCACCGAGTCGATGATCCGCCTCTCGATCGGGGTTGAGGCTGCCGAGGACCTGATCGCCGACCTCGAGCATGCACTAGCGCGAGTCTGACCACATAGGTCGAAAAGCCCATTCAACGCCCAATTCGACGCGTGGATAATTAGGCAGGGACGCGCTGGGAGACGCGAGCGAGGGAGAGAGAGAGCGAGATGCGTAAGGGGAACCTTTCATCCAGAGGCTCTGCGTTTCTCGTGCCCTATGACGCCTTCCGATTCCACAACCCGGCCACTGCGCCCTCATTCGGGGATTCTTCACGCTGTAACAGATGCTCCTACCCAATGGAGCCCGCGGGGGCGGTCCTTCGGGACCGCCCCCGCACACTTTCTCGAGAGGGACGCCGGAGGGCGTGACCGCCGCTGAATACCGAATGCAGGGCGTCACACCACCGTGACGCCCTGCACTAGGAACGCGGTTCAGTCGTCTGCGACGTGACGGGGTGGGAGTCCCACTCGCTCGCTGAGCGTCTCTTCGCGGTCACTGACGATTCGCCGGGCGATTCCCTCCACGGCGTGGGTCAGCCATAGTGCGGTGTGGGAGGACTCGGAGTAGTTCGCCTCGCCAAAGGCATCGACCCGGTCCTGCTCGAGCAGACGCGCCGCCTGCTCGAACTCGGCCTGGGACCCCGGGCGGTAGACCGCATAAGTCCTGCCCCCATTGGCCTCGACCACCGAGAACACGGGCACGTCGGAGGGCCCGTCGGCGATGTAGATCATGTTCTGGAATGGCACTCGTCGGTCTTCGCGGGCCATCTTGGCGTTCACGTCGATGTTGGGGTTCTTGTTAGTGCCCTTGTTGATCTCGAAGAGGGCACGGGTCTTGGTGGTGTTGTCGATGGTGTAGATCAGTTGCTGGATCTCGCCCTGCGGTGAGAAGAGCTGACCCTGGAGCTCCCGGTAGCCGGGTGGGGCCACGAGCTCGGTGAACTCACACGCCCAGACATCGTCGACGAAGGGCGCAACGGCCGAGCCGAGGATCATCTGCCTGAGACCGGTGGAGACTATGTAGTGCTCGACCCGGATCTGATGATCGGCGAAACGAGGCTCGGACTCGATCGACTTCCGCACCAACTCGAAGAAGTCGGGGATCCCCTCGTAGAACGACATCTCCGCCCCAAGTCGGCGCTGCAGGTCGTTGCTCAGACCGGGCATCCGTCCCTCCCGCACGTAGGTGAGGATGTGATCGAGATAGAGGCGGTCCCTCCCAATCAGACCTGTCCCGTGCGCGTGATACCAGTCTTCGAGCCCGTCAACCTCATCCCAGAACGCCGCCTCGTCGATCCCGAAATGGCGAAAGAGGGGACCCTGCATGTTGCCGGGGATCAGTGTCTTGTCGAAGTCCCAGATCATCGCGATGACGTTCTGGGGGAACAGCTGTCGGTTCATTCACGCACCTCGCGAAACCCGAGGCTATCGAGTTTTCCACAGGTGGCAATGGGCCACCGACCGGCGAGGCATTTCAGGCCAGGTTGTCGGCGATCGCTTTGGATAGGTCGGCCACCCCGTTGATCACCTCGACAGTCGGCTCCTCGAACCCACTGAAGACTGTCACCGAGAAGATCTGGCCCCCGGATTGAACCACCAACTCGCTTGCTCCAGTGTCGCCAGGGAAGAAGGCGGCGTCCCCGATGCCTTCCACATCGGTCACCCCGGTGCGGTTGTCCTCGTAACCCTGCCGGGTGGAGTCCCAGGCATCCGCACTCCCGTAGTAGAAGACGTCCACGGCGAACACCGGGCCCCCCTCTATGACGAAATCACAGTTGCGCGCCTCACCCTCGACGCCTTCGGCGACAGTGCCTCCGAATGCAGACTGAACCATTTCGGCGTCCGCCAGGTCGCAGGGGTGACGAGATCTCGCTGCCGCCACCGTCCTCCCCGCCACAAGCGACAACAGCGGTGACCAAGACCACAAGGAGAGAGATGCGGATCCGCATGATTCCGAGGCTAGTGCCCCGACCAACGTCACTGGCCAGAGCACTAGCGACGAGGTGTTGGCCTCACGGGAGCTACTGCACGGTGACGGAGATAGAGGCCATGGGATGCAGCTCGAACCCGACCGTGGTGGCGGGGGAAAGGGTGATGGGCGGCACCATCGAACCGCAGATCACGAGCTCGCCGGCCTTGATCGTCTCACCGTGATCGGCGAGGAGATGGGATAGGTGGGAAACGACCGTGACCAGCCGGCCGGTCAGGTCCTCCAGCCGCGAGGTGGCAGCGGCCTCCTTGTCACCGAGGCGAACCCTGACCTCCAGGCCGGTGAGATCGGCGTCTCGCCGAGCCGGGTCGGCTGCTCCGAGAATCACGGCCCTGTGGAAGATATTGCCGGCCAGGACTTCCTCAACGTCCTCAGGTGGCGGGTCGATGTCGGCCAACTCGATGGCGGGACCGATGGCAGACATGGCGGTCAGGACCTCCTCCTCGTCACATCCGGCGGCCAGGTCCTCGCCCAGGTACACGGCCAGTTCGGGCTCCGCCACGGCGTGGCTCCAGGCGGAGATAGCTACCACGCCACCATCGGGTATCACAGAGGCGTCGGTGATGAATCCGACCAGGGGGCCATCGAGCCCGAACCGCTCCATGGAGGCAGGAGCTCCGAACCCGGCCTTCCAGCCGATAGACCGACGCCCGGCAGCGAGGAGGTCGCGGCGCGAGTCCAGTTGGCGCTCGAGACCTTGGCGCAGGCGGATATCACTCATTCGGGTAGTTCGTAACCGGCCGCAGCCAGGGACCCGGCCCCGCTCCAACCCCATGCCAGAGTCACGTCTTCGTCACCGGTGTTGTTGAAACCATGCCAATGACCACGTCTCGTGAACAGCACGTCCCCCTCACCGGCCGCCTGGTCCTCCTCATCGGTGTAGATCAGGCCATGCCCTGACAGGACGATGAGGAACTCGTCGGCGTTCGGGTGGCGATGGCGGTCATGACGGGCGCCGGGTGGGAGCACGGTCCAGCCCAGAAGCAGGTCGTCGGAATTGGCTTTGACATGATCCACCAGGAACTGAACTCTCATGTCAACCCAGCCCTCGTCGGAGCGGAGCCCTCCCTCTACGGGCACCTCATGACGGTTGATCCGGAACTGGCCGCTCACCTGGCACCTCCCAGTACGCGATATGCATCGAAAACGGTGACGAAGTCACGATGGCTCAGCCCCAGGCCGTGACAAGCATTGAGCATCTCGTTGGCTGCGGCGGCAAGAGGGACCGGGCTGCCCTGGCGACGGCCCAGGTCGAGAGCGAGCAACATGTCTTTCTGCTGCAGTGTCACGTCGGCCAGCGGCTTGTCGGGCATGTTCCCCTCCAGGATGAACGGGCCCCGATATCCCATGACCGGGGAGGCGACGACGCTCTTCAGGATGGCGTCGACTGCCACATCGCGGGCCACCCCACCCTTTTCCGCCAGTGCCACCGCTTCGCTGAAAGCCACCATCTCGACGATCAGGCAGAGGTTGATCGCCAGTTTCATCTGCACGGCCAATCCGCTTGTCCCTATGTATGTCACATTGGGCCCGATCGCCTCGAGGACCGGCTTCGCCCTCTCATAGGCGGCATGGTCTCCCCCGACCATCACCGACGCTTTGTCTTGCACCAGGGACACCGGACTTCCGGACAGGGGAGCGTCGAGCATGGTGCGGCCGGCATCTGCAAAGGCGGAGCTGATTCGGCGGGAGACGTCTGGGTCGATGGTGCTCATGTCGGCGTAGATGCCGTCGACCGCGATCCCGGAGATAACTCCATCGTCGCCCAGAGCCACCGTTTCGACGGCCATGCCGTCGGTGACGATTGAGAGCACAATCTCGGCGCTCTCGGCCACCAGGCGAGGTGACGCGGCCCACTCCATGCCCAGTTTCATCAGGGGTTCCGCCTTCTCTGGGGTGCGGTTCCACCCAGTGACCTCGTGCCCGGCGGCAAGGAGGCGGGGAATGATGCCCTGGCCCATGTCACCCAGACCGATGAACCCAACCCTCACGTTTCCTCCAAACAATCGATTGCGCCTCCAGACCTGGGGAGTGTATGCCAGGTGGGTCCCGTGAGAGCCTTCCGGTCTCGTAGGCGGTCAACCTGGTTCTCAGACGCCGTCGTTGCCGGCCAGTAGAAACCAGGTGACCATGTCATCCTTGCCCTTCACCTCGATCGGGCCGTGGCGCTCGAACTCGAAGCGATCCTGGAGCCGTAGATAGGTACGGTCAGTCACCTGGATGCAGCCGGGCACTCCCTGGGATTCCATGCGGCTGGCGGTGTTCACCGTGTCTCCCCAGAGGTCGTAGGTGAATCTGTGCCTGCCGATCACGCTCGCCACCACAGGTCCGGTGTCGATGCCGAAGCGCAGCCCGGGCGCTATCGCCGCTCAGTGTGCCTCACAGGATGCACCTGCGCTGTACAGTGAGACTGAACTTCTCCCCGTTTTCTTGATCCCGGGCGTTCAGTATTTGTATACTCCGTTGCCTTCTCGAGACCCATGACGTCACGGGGAGACTGGCCGGGGAGGACCGTCTACTGACGAGGAGGAGAACGTGGGCAGACGATTGCGAACCCTGGCGGTTGTGACGGCGTTGGGTCTGGTGGCCGGTGCCTGCGCAGGCGACACCGCCACCATCACGACCGACGGCGCACCGAGCACGACCGCAGGACCAGGAACCACAGCTGCACCGTCGACGACCGCGGCTCCGAGCACGACGGCAGCGCCGACAGGCGATCCGATCGTCGTCGGTGGGACGTTGTCGCTGACCGGTGCGTTCGCACCTACCGGCATCATTCACAGGATCGCCGGCGAAATGTTCGTAGAACGGTTGAACGCCGCTGGTGGTTTGCTCGGCCGACCTGTGGAGTGGAACCTGCTGGACGACGAATCGGATGGTGCGCAGGTAGCCGCCTTGTACGAACAGCTGATCAGCCAGGACGGCGTGGACTTGATCATGGGCCCCTACGCCACACCCAACATCCTGGCCGCGATGCCGGTGGCTGAGCGGTATGGCTACGCATTGCCCCAACACACTGCGGTGCTGGCGCCATTGATGGAGTACGCATGTCAGTTCCCGGGATGGTCGATCGGCCCCGAGCCCAACGTGTTCATCCCCAACCAGATCGCCGATGCCATGGACAGCCTCGATGGGGCCGTCACCACTGTGGCGTTGTTGACCAACGAGTCGGGCTCGACCAGTTTCATCAGCTATGGGCGCGCCGATGTGGAAGAGCCGGCTGCCGTCACCATTCTCCCCGAGCGAGGGTATGACATCGTCGCCGACATCCCCTACCCGCCCGGGACCACCGAGTGGGGTCCGATTGCCGCCCAGGTGCGCGATGCCGACGCCGACCTGGTACTCATGAACGGGCTTGGTGTCGAGGCGAACGGCCTGATCGAGGCGATGCAGCAACTCGACTACGCGCCACCGATGATGTTCGCCCTCTTCCCGGCTCCGGGCCCGCTGCTCGGGCTAGGCGACGCATCCGAGGGAGTCATGTCGGTGTCTATCTTCGAGCCCAACGAGCCGATCCTGGAACGTATGGATCCCGAAGTGCGCGAGATCGTCGACGAGTTCGCCACCAGGGCCGAGGCCGAGGGCCTGCCCTACACCGTCTTCGAGACTCAGGCAGCGGCCTCATGGAACGCCTGGGAGATCCTGGCGGCCGGGGTCGAGGGGTCCGGGTCTCTCGAAGGCCAGGCGATCTGCGATCAGTTGCACGAAGCCGGTGCGGAGCTCACCTTCGCCGGGCCTGTCGTCTTCGATCCAGAGGTGAACAACTTCTGGGACACGAACGAGGGCCTGAAGCAGATCCAGGGTGGTGATTGGGTGATGGTGTGGCCCGGCGACATTGCCGCCGGGGAGCTCGTCGGCCCGACTGGCTGAGCTCTGCGACAGTTCGAGATCTCGGGCCGTCCGTTGCAAGATGGACGGCCCGGTCTCGACATGCTGACGAGACGACTCGCCCCTGAGGAGTGCCGTAATTGATCGAACTCCAGTCCGCCGTCTCCGGCGCACTGACGGGGAGCCTCTTCGCCCTGATGGCGTTGGGGTTGTCAATGACCTGGGGTTACCTCAAGGTCATCAACCTCGCCCACTTCGCCATGATCCTGGTTGGGGGATACCTGACCTTCCAGCTGGTCGCTTCCACCGGACTCGACCCGATCACCACGGTCCTTCTGACCGCCCCCCTCATGGCGGTGATCGGCGGCCTCGTCCAACTGGGGTACGAGAGGTTCAACGTATCTGAGTTCGGCTCGTTGCTCGTCAGCTACGGGCTGCTCATCATCACGGTCCAGGTCGTGAGCAATGTCTGGACCGCAGACTTCAGACGCCTCGATGCGAGCGTCAATCCATACTCGACCGAGTCGGTGTCGCTCGGGTCCCTGGTCTTCCCGCTCCCGACCCTGCTCGCCGCGGTGACCGCGGCGGTCCTGGTGTTGGTCGCCCACCTGGTGCTTGAGAAGACCTACGTCGGGCGCGCCCTCCAGGCCTTCAGCCAGGACCGTCTGATAGCGTCCGCATTCGGGATCGATCATCGCCGGCTCGGGGTCCTTCTCGCCGGCTCGGCCGGCGCCAGTGCCGCGATCGCTGGGCTGCTCTACGCCCTGGGCGGCTCGCTTACCCCCGATCTGCCATTTGAGTGGATCGGGCTTGTCTTCGCCATCGTCATCCTCGGTGGCATCGGCAACGTTGCCGGCACCCTCTTTGCCGGTCTCCTGGTCGGGGCGGTATCCGGCCTGGTGGCGGTGGTCTGGAGCCCGTCCACCTCCCCTCTGGTGGTGTTCTCGCTCGTCGTCCTCTCGCTCCTGTTCCGTCCCAAGGGACTCTTCTCGCAGAAGTCGGCCTGATTTTGCGACGCAGAGATTGGATCGTCCCGGCCGGAATCGTGGGGGCCCTCTTTCTCATCCCTTTGGTCGGCCGCCTCGTCGAGTTCCCCCTCTTCTATCTGGTGTTTCTCTCCGGGATCTTGTTCTGGACGGCGCAAGCAACCAGTTGGAACATCCTCTCGGGATACAGCGGATACTTCAGCTTTGGCCAGGGGGCGTTCTACGGGGTAGGCGTCTACTCGATGGCGGTCCTATTCGGCCGCCAGGGGGTCAACTGGCTGCTCGTGATCGTGATCGGCGGTTTGGCCGCGATGTTGCTCGCGTTGGCCATCGGTACCGTCGCGTTCCGCCTCCGCTCGCTACGCGGGGAGATATTCGCGCTCCTCACCTTGGCGATCCCCTTCATCCTCGCCTCGACGGCTCGTCTCAACGATGCGATAGACGGTGGCCAAGGGGTTCCGGTGCCGGTGCCCGACTACCCGGTCGTGATCGGGCAGTTTCAAGAATTCCTCTTCGTCCTCAGCGCCGTCGTCGCTCTCCTTGCCCTCCTGGTTGCGTACTGGATGACCAGGTCACGCTACGGGTGGGCGCTCTTTTCCCTTCGTGACGATGAAGACGTGGCGGAGGGGCTTGGAGTCCCCACGTTCTTCCACAAGATGGTTGCCATCGGCGCCAACGGGCTGATCGCAGGGATGTCGGGCGCGGTCACTGCGCTTCAACTCGGGTTCGTCAATGTCGAAGGCACCTTCAACCTCCGAGTGCCCCTCTACGTGATCGTGATGAGCGTGCTCGGTGGGCGCAACCATTGGGCAGGGCCCATGGTCGGGGCGGTCTACATCTACACGCTGCAGAACCGGTTGGCGGAAGGGGGATTCGACGGATGGAGCCTGATAGTGCTGGGCACGATCCTGGTGCTCCTGATCCTGTTGGCGCCGGAAGGATTGATGGCGCGCTTCGCCAGGCGGCCGTGGACGGTGGTGACCGTGTTCTTGGTCGTGCTCGTGGGCCTCGGGATCCTCGGGATTTGGGGTGAGCCGGTGAGCTGGCTTGCGGCAGCGCTGGGGGCGTCGGCAGTGACCGCATTCCTGCCCGCGAGGAAACGGATGGGTGTCCCGATTGGGCGAAGCAGCCGTAGAACATCGGGTGGACCCGTAGATGCCGTCGAGTTGCCGGAGCCACCCACGCAGTCGGTGGGGCGTCCACTGGTGGTCGCTACCGACCTCACCAAGAGCTTCGGCGGCGTTCACGCCTTACGCGGGGTCTCGATGAAGATCGACCAAGGAGAGCTCGTGGGGCTGGTCGGTCCCAACGGCTCGGGCAAGACGACGCTGGTGAGCCACATATCGGGAGCGGTCCCACCGACGTCGGGCTCGATCCTGCTCGAAGGCGTCGAGATCGTGGGAATGAAGCCGCACCGCATCGCCCACCTCGGGATTGCCCAGACTCACCAGATTCCCCGTCCCTTCGCCTCCCTCACGGTGGGGGACAATGTCGCCATGGCCATCATGTTTGGCCGTGATCCACGACCACTGGACGAGTCACGGGCCGCAGCCAAGGAACATCTGGCCTTCGTCGGGCTCACCGACCTGGCCGACGCCTTTCCAAACGAGGTGAACCTCCACGAGAGGCAGCTTCTCGAGATGGCCCGGGCGATAGCGACACGACCCTCCGTCCTCCTGCTGGACGAGGCGCTGGCGGGGCTGAACCCGGTGGAGATCGACAACGCAGTCGCGGTGGTCCGGCGCATACATCGCTCCGGGGTCGCCATCGTCCTGGTCGAGCATGTCCTCCGGGTGGTCAACCAGCTGGCCACCCGCATCGTCGTGCTCGACCAGGGGGTGCAGTTGGCCGAGGGAGAGCCCGCCGTCGTGATGAGAGACCGTGCAGTGGTCGCCGCTTATCTCGGGAAACAGGCCGATGCTTCGGGTCACTGATCTCGACGTCTTCTATGGCGACGCCCAGGCCCTATGGGGCGTGTCGGTGACAGTCGACCGGGGCGCGGTGGTCTCGATCGTCGGTTCGAACGGCGCGGGGAAGTCGACTCTGGTCAACGCGGTCATGGGCATCCTGCGGACACGCCGCGGCAGCATCGTCGTGGACGGCGTCGACCTGGCCGATGTCCCGGGCCACCGCACCTGCCGGGCAGGCGTTGCCATCGTCCCCGAAGGGAGACGGCTGTTCCCTGCCCTGACCGTGCAGGACAACCTCGACCTGGGCGCCTACCACCGGGACGCGCGAGAGCATCACGACACGTCGCAGCAATGGGTTCACACTCTCTTCCCACGGCTCGCCGAGCGAAAGGGCCAACTCGCCGGCAGCCTCAGTGGCGGGGAGCAGCAGATGCTCGCCATCGGCCGAGCGCTCATGGCTCGCCCCCGCCTGCTCCTAATGGACGAGCCCTCATTGGGGCTGGCACCGGTGGTCGTCGACGAGGTGTTCGAGGTCATCGAGAAGGTGAGCGACGAGGGCGTCGGCGTCCTGCTCGTCGAGCAGAACGTGCAGCGAGCGCTCGACGTGTCCTCACGCGCCTACCTCCTCGGCGAGGGTCGGGTAGTCATGGAAGGGAAAGCGGGCGATCTGGCCCAGAGCCCGGAGATCCGGAGCGCCGTCCTCGGGATCTGACTGCGTTCCGTGCGTTTGGTTCCAGAGTGGCGGCGATCCGGTCGAGGCCCGTGCCCGATGGCACACGGTGGCGAGTGTTCTCCCACTAGTGCTCAGCGAGTGGCCGAGATCAGGGGCTTCACGAGAAAACCCGGCCCGTTTGCTAGGTGGGTCCCGTGGGACTCGAACCCACAACCAACGGGTTAAAAGCCCGCTGCTCTACCAATTGAGCTAGAGACCCGGGATGGCGCCGGCCGCCGCGGAGGCCCGAACGAACAGGATACTGCCGCCCCTACCGGTCTACGCCAGGTGCCCGGCCATCCAGGACACGGCGAACTCGACCACGTCGACGGCTTCGATCAGCTCAGAGTTGGCTGAGCCGACGATACCTGTCGGCACCCTGCGTGTTTCCAGATACTCGCGCAGGATGACGGCGAAGTAGTCCTCGCCGGGGCAGTCCACGATCCCATCACTGTCATCGAGGGTCTCGATGACCCGGAGCTCATTGCCTCCATGACCAGCCACCAACCGGTGCCGGCGCACACGTCGCTTGGACGGAACCGGCGCCAGATACTCGGCGTAGTGGAGCAGGGTCAGAGTGTCTAGATCTGCTCCGAGACGGAGCACTCGCCCGTCGTCATGAACGAACCGCTCCAGCGGCGAGCCGGGCCCGTAGTAGTCGTCCCAGGGAACACCGTCGAGAAGTCGGTCGGTAAGAGGCCCTGACGCACCGAACCGGCCTTCGGGATGATCGCTCACCTTGGTTCGTGCTCGTGTCCGGAACACCTCGGCCAAGACGCCAACGTCGGGATCCGCCGGCGTCATCAGACAGTCGAACGGCTCCGCTTCCCGCAGGAGGTCGGGTCGCTCGTGCTCCGCTCTCTCGTTGACCCACGCCCAGTCATCCCGGGCAGCGAGGGTCATAAAGAGTGTTCCACCGGGCCCGAGGGCTGTCTCCAAGGCGTCGATGACCCCATCGGCCCCTCCGTCGACTGGTCCGACCGCCCGCAGCGACGCGTGAACCATGAGCAGGTCACCCGTCTCGACTCCGAGATGGTTTAGGTCATCGGCGATGTGTTCGACAGACCAGCGATCTGGCTCCACGATGCCTCATTCTGCCCCGGGCTCGACGCCTAGGATCCACTTGATAGCCCCTCTGGCGCTAGATGGCTCTGCTCCGTCGGCAACAGAGGCCAAAGCACCACGCCACATCGAGGCGAGGCATCTGGCGAGCACCCGGTTGTCTGACAGCATCGTCTCCAGGGTGTCGACGATCGGGTCGTGATCGCTCGGGCCCGGTTCGGCGAGGATGCGAGTCACACCAAAGCGGGCTGCGGCGTCCACCGATACCTCGAAGGCGGCCTTGACACCCGCCCGGCCGCCGCCAACCGCCGCCGAGGCTCCCTCCATGCGCTCGGTCATCCGACGCTCCATCTCTTCCCGGATGACGCCGAACAGCCCCTGCTTGGACTCGAAATGGTGGTAGAGGGCCCCGGTGGTCACCCCCGCCATGCTCGCGATCCGGGTCACGTTTGCCTGTTCGTAGCCATGCTCCTGGAATTGCGAGATGGCAGCCTCGATCAAGCGGGCACGGGCACTTCCCGGGATCGGAACAAGGTGAGGCATGCCGCGTCTAGCATAAACCATTGACGGAATCACATAAGACATTTATGCTCGCCACCATGAAGCTCACATTTCTCTATCACCCGGTCAAGGCGATCAAGGAGTCGGTCGAGTTCTACCGGGATGTGCTCGGCTGGGACGAAGCATGGCGGATGGGCGATGACACGGCGGCGATGTCGATTCCCGGCTCCGAGGTGATCGTGATGCTCGCGGTCGACCCAGATCCCGACGCCGTGTCGAGCGGGTTCTTCGAACTAGATGACGTTGATGCCTTCTACGAGAGCATGAAGGATGAGATCACGTTCGTCGACCTGCCCCAGGACCTGCCTCCGATTCGATATGCATCATTCATCGACCCGGACGGCAACCTTCTCCGCCTGTTCACCGACCAGAGCCAGGAATGACGGTGAGGGGCTATAGGGGGTAGTCGCCGAACCGACCCCACGCGATGAAGGCAGCGATCGCGATCAGTACGAGATTGCCGATGATGAACCGGGGCTCCTTGCGTCTGAGATGGACGATCGCCGCTCCCGTCTGAGCCACGGCGAGACCCGTGGCGGCGATGGGAACGAGAATCGGGGCGATGTCAGTGACAGCCGGGAGGATCAGACCAAGGGCCCCCAGCAGCTCAACCCCACCGACGAACTTCACGAAACTGTCGGAGAAATCTTCGACCCATCCCATGCTGGCTGCCAACTTCTCCCGGGGCTGACGGAGTTTGAGCAGGCCCGCTGTAGCAAATACGAGGGCGAGAAGTATCTGGGCAATCCAGAGTGCAACGTCCATGGCCTACCTCGAAGACTCCACAGGCCGGACCCGACTGACGCCGATGCCGCCGAGGGTGTCCGCCCCGAACCGCTCGATCTCTTTGTCGAGGTCGAGACGTCGGGACGTCATCTCCATGTCGTCGGTGATCATGTCGGCTGGAACGAGCCACGAGATCTCGAACTCGATCCCATCAGGGTCTTTTCCGTAGAGGGCCTTGGTCGTCCCGTGGTCCGTGGCGCCGACGAGGGCTCCAGCCTCGGAAAGTTTGGCGCCGATCTCAGCGAGGTCGGTGAGTGTGTCCACCTCCCAGGCCAGGTGATAGAGGCCAACGGCCTGTCGCCCCGCGGGCGAATCAGCGGCGCCCTCTCCGATGGAGAAGAGTCCCAGGTCATGGTCGTTGGTCGAGCCCTCGGCTTGGAGAAAGGCCGCACCAGGGAAGGGAAGCGGCAGACGGCGGAACCCGAGAATGTCGCCGTAGAACTGCGCGGAGCGCTCTGCATCTCTCACGTAGAGGACGGCGTGGTTGAGGCGGAAAATGGACATCTGTTGACTCCAGTCATCGAACCGGTCTTAGCTGACTCTATGTCAATGTCCTTGAAGATTCAAATATTCCAGGCTATTCTCCGCACATGACCACAAGTTTGAGCCGGAGCGAGCTGAGGACCTGGTTTCGGTTGATCAGCGGGATGAGATCGTTGCTGATCGCTCTCGATCGCCAGCTCAGGGACGGGGCCGGGATGACCCACGACGACTACGAGATTCTGGGCAGGCTCCACCGCGCACCGGAGACGAAGCTGCGAATGAGCGACCTTGCCAGTGAGGTTGGCTTCTCGCCGAGCCGTCTCTCCCATGCCGTGGCCCGCATGGAGGAGGTCGGCTGGACAGAGCGCACCCCGAGCCCGACCGACCGCCGGGGCACCGATGCATGTCTGACGGTGGAAGGGGCGAAGGTGGTCGAGGATGTGTCGCCGGATCATCTTGCCCTGGTCAGGAAGTTGGTCTTCGACTCGATCGGCCAGGATCGGGCGCGAGAGGCCGCCGAGGCACTGGACGAGATCGGACGCGCCGCCCGGGAACGGGGTTAGCCGGTCAGGGTGAAGACGTGGACCCCGTCCTCGTCCACCACCATGATCCAGGGGGTCGAAGTGCCTGGGGTCACGCCGAGATGGGACGGGCTGCCCGGATCTGACATGCTGAACGGGCTCGTGATCGGCTGTGCCTCACTGACCGTCCCATCGGGGCCGATGGTGACGAACGACCCGATCCCTAGTGTCTCATCCGACACAGGCGCTCCATACATGAGGATGAAGATGGTGCCGTCGACGCCGGTCTCGACCTCGATCCCCGCCCTCGCCGCCACCTCCGGGTCCTCCGAGAAGCGCATCTGAAGCGTTCTTGTCAGCGGGGTCGTCGCATCGAGGAGCTCGACGACCACCTCGTCCTCGTCGACTGTCACCAGGTATCTGCTCCCGTCACGGGCGACCAGCCAATCGACAGGCTCGATCACAGGGTTGGCGGGATCGAGCCGACGTGGTGCGCCATCCTCGATCGACAGTCCATAGAGAAGCTGACCGTCGGTCGTGACCCACGGAACCGCGCCATCGAAGGTTGTCCCCGAGGCTTCGCCGTCGACGATCCTGAGCAAGGCCATGGTGGTCTCGCTCGGAAACCCGCCGGCGGCGAGCGACCCGTCGTCGAGAGCTTGGGGCATTTGGTACTGGAAGAACTGGCCATCCACGAGGAGGTCGTCGGGCACCACGACTTGGTCTATGTATGTGGCGGCGCCGTCGAAGTGAGCGATGCGCAAGCTCGCAGCATCGAGAAACCACCAGGTTGCGTCTGGGGTCTGGGTGCCGTACTCCGGTCCCAGGTCAATGCTCCCGTCGTCGCCTCCCGGCGAGGTGCCGAGGAACTCCTCGCCTTCGCCATATGGAAATACCTGCTCGGTCCATCCCGGTCCCATCTCGGAGAAGGGTGCCAGAAGCACGGTGACCGTCTCTTCGGACGCCGGCATGGTGCTCGACGTGGCAACACTGGTCGCCGTGGTCTCGCCGGAACAGGCGCCGATCATGAGGAAGACGATGACGGCGGCTTCGAGCATGCGGACCCGGGACGATCTTGGGTGCATGAGGCAGGTTACAAACGCTGGGGTCGTTGACTGCGCACAGTCCGGGAGGGGCATAGCCTTCCCGACGTGACATCGATTCGATTTGGGATTTCCCACCTCCCACCGGAAGACACCAAGGACGCCGCCTTCCTCGACGCGCTGGTTGAGAAGGGGCACCGGGCCCTCGAGCTGCCGTTTGTCGACGGGTTCCCCTGGAAGGAGAAGAGGTGCAAGTCGTTTGGCGAGTTGGCCGCCGAGCGTGATCTCCGCCTGTCGGTTCATGCCCCGTATTTCGCCGGGCTCACCCTCCCCGATGATGACCGGGGCAAGCAATCGCTCGCTGCCCTGGAACACACGATGAAACTGGGGAAATGGCTTGGGGCGCCGGTGATCGTGGCCCATTTCGGATCCAACTACTCCGAGGATCCCGAAATGCTCATGGACCGGATTCGTTCACGTCTCGACTACGTGGCGCCCAAGGTCGAATCCATCGGGGTGGGGATGGGTCTGGAGACGGCCGGCAACAACCGCTCCTTCGGCAGTCTCGGAGACATAGCCCAGCTGGCGTCCGAGTACTCCTTCGTCCGCCCGGTAGTCGATTGGGCCCATGTGCACGCCATGACCGGCGGGGGATTGACCTCCAAGGAGGCGTTTCTCTCAGTCTTCTCCTTCCTCGATTCGCAGTTCCCCGGGTGGATGATCTCGCCTCTCCAGACTCAATTTTCCGACAATGAGTTCGGGGTCGGTGGGGAGATCCGGCACATCCCATACGGTGAGGGGACATTGAGGGTTGGGCCTCTCGTCGATGCGGCCGAAGAGGCCGGGATCTCGATGATACTGATCTCCGAAGCGCGTGATCCAGCCAGTCACGATCGGATCTGGGAGGAGGCGAACTCCCACATGGAGAAGAAGGCGACCAAAACCGAGGGCCGTCCGATCGCCAGCACCGACATCGCCTTTCCGACCCCGTTGACCGCGGTCAAGGATGGGGAGAGTTTCAAACCGGTCGGGCTCGATCATCCGCTGCGTCTTTCCAACCTGGACAAGGTGTTCTTCCCCGACGAGGGATTCACCAAGGGTGACCTGGTCCAGTACTACGCCTCCGTTGCCGATGTGCTGCTCCCACATCTCGTGGGTCGGCCGATCTCGATGAGCCGCTACCCGAACGGGATCAAGGGGCCGTCGTTCTACGAGAAGCGGGCGCCGGGGCACCAACCGGAGTGGATGCAGACCACACCGGTGGAGTCTGACTCGCAGGGGGGCATCATCGACTTCTTGCTCGCCGATAGCACCGAGGCCCTGATGTGGTTCGCCAACATGGGCTGCATCGAGGTTCACCCGTTCCATTCCCGGGAAGGGTCCCTCGACAACCCGGACTACGCCATCTTCGACTTCGATCCCGCCGAGGGCTCGAGTTGGGAGCAGGTGGTGGCCGGCGGCCAATTGCTGAAGGTGGCGTTGGGACAGCTCGGCCTTGTCGGGTATCCCAAGTTGTCAGGCTCCAGGGGCCTGCACGTATATGTCCCGCTCGAGCCCGTGCACGACTTCTCCCGGGTGCGACGCTTCGTCGGAGAGGTCGGGAACTACCTTGCCGCCGCCAATCCCGATGACATCACGATGCAATGGGACAAACCGAAGAGGAAGGGGAAGGTCTTCGTGGACCACAACCGGAACGCCTTCGGGCAGACCGTCGCCTCGGTCTACTCGGTGCGACCCCGCCCCGGAGCCCCGGTGTCGGTCCCGATGACGTGGGATGAGGTAGGCGAGATCGAGAACGGCGACGTGACCATCCTCAATCTCTGGGAGCGTCTCCAGCGCTACGGCGACCTATTCGCCCCGGTCTATGCCGGTGGCCAGACCCTCGACTCGGCCGAAGCGGCCCTCGGCATCGAGAGTGAGGTCAGCGACTAGCCGGCGAGGGGAGCCTTGGCCAAGATCCCCCTCCGGACCTTGCGGGCCACCTCCCCCTTCGGGGGAGGAAACGTGCCATCCGTTTCTCCTCCCTGCCCAAGACGGGGCCCTTGCGGGCCACCTCCCCCTTCGGGGGAGGAAACGTGCCATCCGTTTCTCCTCCCTGCCCAAGACGGGGCCCTTACGGGCCGCCTCCCCCTTCGGGGGAGGAAACGCGTCGTCCGTTTCTCCAGCCTTGCCCAAGATCCCCCTCCGGCCCTTGCGGGCCGCCTCCCCCTCCGGGGGAGGAAACGCGTCGTTCGTTTCTCCACCCGAAGGGGGGAGTACCGCCGAAGGCGGGGAGGGGGGAGGTTCGGGTTACCGGGGAGTCGGCTGACGTGTAACTGGTAGGTTCCCGTCATGGACTTGTACGCCCGTGTCAACATTCTGGGGGGTTTGTCGGTGCGTCTGCCCCGGGGTCGGCTCGACGATGCCATTGCACTCGACAACGACCCGATCAAGCGCGCAAGACACTGGGCGGAGCAGGGCGTCGACTACATGCACATCGTCGATCTCGACGCTGCCGCCTACGGCGACTATCGCAATCGAGAGCTGATCGACCGGTTGATCGACCAGGTTCCGGTGCCGGTCCAGGTGGCGGGTGGCATCCGTTCCGAAGCCGAGGCGCAGCGTCTCATAGAGAAGGGTGCCTGGAGGATCGTCATGGGAACGGCGGCCATCGAGAACCAGAACATGGTGTGGGATCTGTGCCGGGAGAATCCGGACAAGATCGCCGTCTCACTGGATGTGCACTCCGATGAGGAGATCGTGACCAAAGGGTGGACCCAGAACAGTGGACGCTATCTGGAGGAGGTGCTGATCGAGATGTCGTCAGCCGGAGTGGTGGCCTTTCTCGTGTCAGAAGCGGGAAGAAACGCCCTCGAAGACCCGCCCAACTTCCAGATCATGGCCGAGTCGCTGGCAACGGTTGAGCAACCGGTCATCGCCGCTGGTGGTGTGAGGGATCTCGAAGATCTGCGCGACCTCACCCGACTCGAGGTGTCAGGCCGCCGTCTCGCCGGTGTGGTCGTCGGCCGCGAGGTGACCGCCGGTCGGTTCACCATCGAAGAGGCGAAACAAGTGCTGGCCGGTGGCGGGCCGCTCCGGGCGCCGGGGGGAGTGATGGCGACCTCGGTTCGTGTCGGCGTCAGCTCGCTTCGTGACTCCCTGACGTTCTACGAGGACCGATTGGGCTTCACCGCAGTTCGCACTCCGAACAAGGGCGTGGTGACAGAGGTGGTCGAGTCGGCCCGAGGCCAACGGCTCGAACTGGTCGAAGGCGAGTCCCGCCCGGCAGGCGTCACGTTCGTGGTCGACGATCTCGAACGTTGGGGCCAACACCTGGGCAGCCTCGACATCGAGATGACCGCCAGCGACAGCTCGATCGAGATCCTCGATCCCGATGGGCTCGCTCTCCGCTTCGAACAGGGTTAGTCCCTGCCGCCAACGAAATCTCAGCCCTTGATGAGGGTCCGCGACTGTTCGCGAAGGTACTGACGCAGGTACCAGGGCCCGCCGCCACCGGTTCCGGAGGTTCCCGATCCCTTCCAACCCCCAAACGGGTTGATGTCGGGCCACGCCCCGGTTGTGGCGCCGGCGGCACGGTTCACATAGGTGACGCCGGCCTGGATCCCGTTGAACCATTTCTCGATTTCAGCCTCGTCGCCTGAGAAGAGACCGGCGGTCAGTCCGAACTCGGTGTCGTTGGACAAAGCCAGGCCCTCCTCCATGGACTTCACCTTGGTGACTGCAACGAACGGCATGAACAGCTCCTCACTCCAAACCCAGGAGTCGAGTGGGGCGGTCACCACGGTGGGCTCCACGTAGTTGCCCTTGGCGTAGTCGCCCTCGGTCAGGACATTGCCCCCGACGTAGACCTCGCCGCCACTGTTCTTGACCTCATCCACTGCCTTCCGGAATCGCTCCACAGCGGCCTGATCGATGATCGGGCCCATAAAAGTCTCCTGTTCGAGCGGGTTGCCCACACTCAGCTTCTCGGTCGCCTCGACCAACTTGTCCACCAGCTGGTCGTAGACCGCCTCGTGGACATAGACCCGGGAGGTGGCGCTGCATTTCTGTCCGCTGAGGCCGAATGCGCCACGCACGATGCCCTGGGCAGCCAGTTCCAGATCGGCTGTCTCGGTCACCAGCGCCGGGTTCTTGCCGCCCATCTCACATGCGACCGGCTTGGGCCGATTCTCGTTGACTGTCCGATACAGGTACATGCCCACCGGATAAGACCCGGTGAAGGTGAGCCCGTCGATGCCATCGTGGTGCGCCAGGTGATCACCAACCTCGTCTCCTCCTGTAATGACATGGAGGGCCTCCTTGGGGAGTCCTGCCTTCATCATGATGCGGTGAAACTCGAGCGCCATCAGCGCCCCTTCATTCGACGGTTTGACCACGGCGGTGTTGCCCGTGATCAGGGCCCCGATCGAGGGTCCGCCGGCCAGTGCCATGGGGAAATTGAACGGCGAGATGACAGCCCACACCCCGAAGGGGCGCAGAACCGAGGTGTTGACGTCGTTTGGCCCGTGTGAGCTGAGTGGGGTGATGAATCCATCGTGCTCGGTGATCTGGCGGGCGTAGTAGCGGAGGAACTCGACCGTCTCGGCGACGTCGCCGAGGGCCTCGAGTCGGTTCTTGCCGATCTCATATGACAACAGAGCGCCGAGCTCGAAGAGCTCGGTCTCCATCAGGTCAGCCGCCTTCAGCATGAGGTCGCGGCGGCGCTCCCAGCCCCACCCCTCCCATTCCGCGGCGAAGGCTTTGGCGATGGCCACCGCGTCGTCGACATCGGTGATCGTCGCCTGGGCATACCGGCCGACCACCATGCTCGAGTCGATCGGGGATACCTCTTCGAACATCTCACGATCCGTGCGTTCCTCGCCGTTCACGATGACACCGTGGTCCTTGGCGAGTCGTGGCTTAACACTCTCCAACGCGGCCTCGTACGATGAGTTCAGCTCTTCGTTGTCAGCCGACATCGTGGCGTACGTGATCTTCATGGCCATTGAGCGTCCTCCGTTTGAAGCTTTCCTCTGACGATAACCAATACCGCCCATTGCCGATCGGGGACCCCCTCCAGAAGCTAGATTGAGCAGCGCGAGGACCTGGCCGCCGCACAGTTTCGGCTTCCCGAGTCGCCTGGGACTAGCTAGCGTTCTGCGAGCAGATGCCAGATTCACCGTGGGTCTTGTACTGGCCACTCCTGCTGGTGGGGGCCTATCTACTGGGCTCTATTCCGTTCGCCCAGGTCATCGGTCGTATTCGGGGAGTCGATCTCCGCTACGTCGGAAGCGGCAACGTCGGCGCCGGGAACCTGACGAGGGTCGCCGGCTGGCCGTGGGGGCTCACCGCCGGGCTTTGCGACGGGCTGAAGGGCCTCCTCCCGGTGCTGCTCGCCCTGAACGTCGGCTTTGGCAAGGGCGCCGCCGGGATGGTCGGGCTGATGGCCGTCATCGGCCACAACTGGTCGATTTTCATGCGGGGCCGCTCGGGTCGGGGCCTCGCCACGTCGGTGGGCATGCTTGTCGTTCTCGATCCGGTCCTCCTGGTGTGGACCACCGGTTGGTCGGTTGCCGGATGGAAGATCGGGGGCGGTGTCGCCGGGTTCCTCGGTTGGGGGCTGCTCCCGATTGTGTCTGCCACCATGGGACGCCCGGCGACCGAGTCCTTCGTGTACCTCGCCCTCTCAGGAGTGCTCATGATTCGGAGGATGCAGGGGAATCCCGACAGCCCGCGCGGGGTTCGACCAGCGATGCGAAGAGCCATATTCGACACAGATCCGGGCGGTGAAGACTTTCCCCACACGGCTGACGACCTGCTGACTCCGTGAGCCCAAAGCGGGTCGCCTGGATCGCCGTGATTGCGGCGGTGATTTACATCGGAGTCGCGGGCTTCGTCCTCAACAACTTCGAGTTGCCCGAGGTGAGTGCGTATGCGTGGGGTCTCGTAGGTCTGGCGGCTGTGACTCAGATCGCGGCGAATTGGTTCTTTGGCCTCCTCTACAAGGATTCGGTGGAAGAGGCCGGTGGAACGCTCAAGGCTTTCTCTGCGTTCAAGGCTGCCCTCGTCGGGGCAGGCGTGGCGCGATTGATCCCGGCAGGTGGAGCGATCACCCCGGTGGCCATGGCCTGGACGGTTCGGGACGAGGAGCCGGGGACCACAGGTGCCGCGGTGCGCACGGTGCTGCTCAACTATGCCGGTCTGTTGATGCTGACCGGTGTCGGTCTGCTCATCGCCCGACCCCAGGAGTCGGCCCAGGTCTTTTCGATCAGCCTTGCCGTCCTGGCTCCATTCGTGCTCTTCGCCGGTCTCCTCCTGATGTTCGGCTCGGGCAAGCTCGGCTCCCTCTCCAAGTACATGCCCAAGTTCATCCGCAAGCGGCTCGACGCCACGGTCATCGATCATCTTCCGGGGCCAGAATCCCAGACCTATATCTGGTGCCGTCTGATTTTGGAGGGGGCGGCGCTCGGCCTTGTTCTCAAGGCGTTCGGGATCGAGGTCAACGTCTTTCAGGTTATGGCCGCTTTCGGTGTGTCATCGCTGGCAGGTGGCCTGCCCGGGACTCCCGGCGGCCTCGGTGTCACCGAGGCCGGCCTGGTCTTCATCCTCTCTGCGTACGGCTTCCCGGCAGGCGAGACACTGGGGCCAGTGATCATCTACAGGATCGTGTCCTACTGGTTGCCGGCGGCACTCAGCTTCTTCGCTGGTGGGATGACATTCCTCAGGTCGCCGGAGGCCAAAGAGGCGGCAGAGGCCGACTAGTTCGACAGGAGGATCAACATGCCTGAAACTGTGAAATTCAGTCTTCCCAACCAGGACGGTGACCTGGTCTCCTCCGATGACTTCGCCGGACGCAAGCTGGTCATGTTCTTCTACCCGGCGGCGATGACCCCGGGATGCACCAAGGAATCGTGTGACTTCAGGGACAGCTACGACGAGTTCGCC
>CAZRID010000005.1:0-31055 GCA_964600055.1 uncultured Acidimicrobiaceae bacterium | reverse complement strand
GTCTGCTGGGTCATGACTCAGATGTCCAGGAATCGGACGTCGTCGGCGTTCTGCTGGATGAAGAGCTTACGGGAGGCGACATCGTCGCCCATCAGAGTGACGAACACCTCCTCGGCCCGTGCCCCGTCCTCCATATCTACCCGGAGCAGGGTTCGGGTCGCCGGATTCATCGTGGTCTCCCACAACTCCTTGGCGTTCATCTCGGCCAGGCCCTTGAATCGGGTCGGTTTCACCTTCGGATGATCCTTCTTGAATTCGTTGAGCTCGGAGTCGTCCTTGAGATAGTGGACCTTGGACCCGACTTTCACCCGATACAACGGTGGCTGGGCGATGTAGACGTAGCCGTATTCGATCAGCGGCCTCATGTGTCGGAAGAGGAGAGTCAGAAGCAGGGTCCGGATGTGTGCTCCGTCGACATCGGCATCGGCCAGCAGCACGATCTTGTGATAGCGCGCCTTCCCCACGTCGAAGTCATCGCCGATCCCGGTGCCCATGGCAGTGAAGATGTCCTGGACCTCGGTGTTCTGGAGGGCCTTGGCGAGGCGGGCCTTTTCCACATTGAGGATCTTTCCCCTGATGGGAAGGATGGCCTGTGTCGTCGAGTCACGTGCCGACTTGGCCGGTCCGGCAGCGGACTTGCCCTCGACGATGAACAGCTCTGACTCGGCAGGGTCGCGGCTGGAGCAATCGGCCAGCTTGTCGGGCAAACCTCCCGACTCGAGACCCGACTTGCGACGGGTCAGTTCGCGGGCCTTGCGGGCCGCCTCCCTGGCTTTGGATGCGCTGATGCACTTGTCGATGATGCGACGGGCCTCGGGCGAATATCGCTCGAGCCACTCGGGGAGTTTGCGGTTGAGGGCTTTCTCGACGTACGAGCGAATCTCGGTGTTGCCCAGCTTGGTCTTGGTCTGGCCCTCGAACTGCGGCTCTTTCACCCGCACTGAGATCACCGCGGTGAGCCCTTCACGGACATCCTCACCCGTGAGGTTCTCGTCCTTGTCCTTGAGCAGGCCCTTTCCCCGGGCGAACTCGTTGATCGCCTTGGTCAACGCTTTGCGGAAGCCCTCCTCGTGAGTCCCGCCCTCGTGGGTGTTGATGTTGTTGGCGAAAGACAGAACGGACTCGGTGTAAGAGGTGGTCCACTGCATGGCGACATCGAGCTCGGCGTCATCCCCCACATCCGACATGTCGATGATGTGGGCGTGGATGGGGTCACGTGGGGAGTTCAGGTGCTTGACGAAGTCGACCAGACCACCCTTGTAGTGGAAGACCTCGGTCCGCTCCTCCTCACGCTGGTCGACGAGTGTGATCTCGAGGCCGCGATTGAGGAAGGCGGTCTCGCGAAGTCTGGATACCACGATGTCGTAATCGAATGTGGTCGTCTCCTGGAAGGTGTCCGTGCTGGGCCAGAAGCGAATCGTCGTCCCGGTCTTCTTAACCGGCCTTACCTTCTTCGGATCCCGGGTCTTGGGCTGGCCGTCCCTGAACTCCTGAAAGTACATCTGACCGCCCCGCCGGACCTCTGCCTCGAGACGGGAGGAGAGGGCGTTGACCACAGAGACACCGACCCCGTGCAGTCCGCCGGACACGGTGTATGCGCCCTGCTCGAACTTGCCACCGGCATGGAGGGTGGTGAGGACGGTGGTGAGCGCCGAGCGCTTGGTCTTGGCGACGTGCTCGATCGGGATGCCTCTCCCGTCGTCAATGACCTCGACCCCTCCGTCGGCGAGAAGGGTCACGTTGATCTTGGTGCAGTAACCGGCCATGGCCTCGTCGACCGAGTTGTCCACGACCTCCCAGATCAGGTGGTGGAGGCCTCGAGGGCCGGTGGACCCGATGTACATACCGGGTCGTCTTTTGACCGCCTCGAGACCCTCGAGAACGGTGATGTCTTTGGCTTCGTAGCTGTCGCGGGTGGCCGTCACGACCCTCCTTGTTGATCCTCATTCCGGGATCGGATCGATGACCTGACCGGACCTTGAACTGGCTGACCTCGAACTGCCTTGGCGGCAAGTTGCATGTTTGTCATTTTAAAGGAAATAGCTGACAAAAACGAATTTATCAAGGGGGTTGTGACCTCAACTGCGCCGCGGAGATCGAACCTCGATCTGGTCGATCACATCGTCTCCGAGACGGACGGCGAGAGCCCTTACCAGTTCGCCGGACCCATACCGGAGGAACGCCACCATCGAGGGTGAGCTGGCCTCCACGACGAGGGTTTTGCCCTGTACGAACAGAGGTGTCGAGCGGCCGGACCAGGGGCTCCCGGCGAGCTCGTCCCACTCCACGGTGATCTGTGACATGACGATCGGGTCCGGCAAGCCGAGCCGACGGAACAACTCGTCCAGTGAGGACTCGAAGGAGGAGAGATCGCCTTCGCTCATCGGTTGACGCCCTCCCCCACCCTCCACACCGAGCCCGCTATGGGAACATCCTCGGGCCGAGCCGAGCTGATCATGGTCTGGGTGTCAGGGGGAAGCGCCTTGGCCAGGGCACCGGCCCTCTCCGGATCCAGCTCGGAGAACACGTCATCGAGGAGCAGGACCGGTGGTTCTCCGATCACATCGGCAACCGCTCGATGGGAGGCGAGCTTGACGGCCAGAGCCATCGTCCGCTGCTCGCCCTGACTCCCGTGGGTTCGGGTGTCCGTCCCGTCGATGCGAAACACGGGCTCGTCGCGATGAGGCCCGACATTGGTCAGCCGCCGCTCGTAGTCCGCCTTTCGCGAGGCCTCAACCGCCTCGAGGACCTCCGCGGAGAAGTCTGCGGCCGTCCGGTTGAGGATCTGGTCATCGCCGCCCCAGGAGGCCATGTAGCCGATCGAAGCCTTGTGCCGCTTCTGCGCGATGTCCTCATAGGCAACGTCGAGCAGAGTCGAAAGCGTCTCGATCACCCGGGAGCGTCGCGCCATGACCCTCCCACCCGACTGGGCGAGACGGGAGTCCCACACCGAGAGGGTGGCATCGTCCCTGTCCCCGGACTTGAGAAAGGCGTTCCGCTGCCGGAGTGCCCGGTCGAACTCGCTCTGGTCGAGATAGGCCGCCGGCCAGAGTTGGACCGCGACCGCGTCCAGAAGGTCACGTCGATAGGCGGGCCCTCGCTTCACCAGATCGAGGTCCTCGGGGAGAAAAGCGATGACACGCAGCGCACCGAGCAGATCCGAGGTCCGTTGGGGACGGGTCTTGTCGATCTGGGTCCTGCGCCCGCCGGCTCGGGGGACCTCGATCTCGATTAGACGCTCCCTCTCCTGGCTCGAAATGCCGGCCCTGATGACGGCGGCATCGGCGTCGTCCCTGATCAGCGATCCATCGGTTACCGATCGAAAAGAGCGAAGAGAGGACAGATAGGCAATCGCTTCGAGGAGGTTGGTCTTCCCGGCGCCGTTCGGGCCGAGGAGCAGGTTCACTCCCGGGTCAGGCCGCCATTCGAGGTTCTGATAGGAGCGGAAGTCGGTGAGAGAGACCCAGTCGACTTTCATTCAGACCCGGACGGGCATCAGCAGATAGAGGAAGTCGTCCTCTGCCCCACTGTCGAGCACGCTCGGCTTGAAGGCATCGATGACCCTTATCCGCACCGATTCACCGGGAATGGCAGTGACACCATCCTGGAGATATCTCGGATTGAAGGCAATCGCGACCTGTTCCTCCACCCCCGAGAACTCCCCGGCGAGATGCTCGGTCTCACCACCGACATCCTGACGGGTGACGCTGACCTCGACCCCACCTTCCAGGAGATTGAGCCGTACGGGGATGTGATCCTCGGCGACCAGAGTGACCCGACCCAGTGCATCGAGAAGAATTTCCTTCTTGATGATCACCTGATTCGGGTAACTATCGGGGAGAAGGGATTGGTATTTCGGGAAGTTCCCATCGATCAGTCGAAGCCGCAACATTCCCTTGTCCGAGGTGAACACCGCTTCGCGGTCCCGGAGTTGGGCCGTGACCTTGGCGGCCCCAATCGCACGTGGCAGCTCGCGCAGGCCCCGGGCCGGGACCAGGCCGGTTCCCTCGAGGCCGACTCCCTTCAGTTCCCTCTTAGCCAGACGGTAGGAGTCGGTGGCCACCATCCGGAGCCCGGAATCGGAGCTCTCGAACAACACCCCGGTGAGGATCGGTCGCGCCCCGTCACCCGAAGCGGCGATGGTGACCTGGGCGATCGCCTCGGCCAGCTCCTCTCCGTCGACCTCGACGCCGTCTGAGACAAGGTCGTCCTGGACCGGGAAGTCCTCCACCGTGAGCGGCCGCAGGGTGAACCGGGGTCCATTCCCCTGAATCTCGATATCGGTATCGGAGACACCCACAGTCACCGAGCCGGGTGGCATCTTCCTCACCGCCTCCGAGAGAAGCCGACCCGGAATCACGGCTCTGCCCTCTTCGATGACTTCCACCTCAGCCGCGGTGCGCACAGTCACATCGAGATCGGTCCCGGTGACGCGCAAAGTCGTCCCCGAGACCTCACACAGGAGTCCCTGAAGGACGGGCAGGGCGGTTCGAGCCCCAACGGCCCGGTTGGCTCGGGTGAGGACGTCGGCGAGGTCGTCTCGCTGCGCTCGGATTCTCACAGGCGGCAATCCCTTCTTCTGTTGCTATTGAAGTTCATTTAAAGAGTATTAGTCGTAGTAGGGGGCTGTGGATATGGGGACTACCGGGATTTTCCCTTGCCCCAACAAGAGATTGTGCTGTGCATTGCCCTGTTCGCTCAGTGGGGAGAACCGGGACCGTCCCGGGGATAACTCAGGTGCCTGTGGAAATGCCCCCACCTTTCCTCAGGTCCTGTGTGAGTTGTGTAACCCGGTCGAAGACCGCCCGGTCGGAGCGCAGGATGCGTCTCACCTTGTCCACGGAATGGAGCACCGTGGTGTGATCACGTTGGAATGCCGCCCCGATCTTGGGGAGCGAGAGGTCGGTCAGCTCCCGGCACAGATACATCGAGATCTGACGGCAGAGGACAAGTGGCTGGCGCCGGCTCGGGCTGACCACATCTTCGACGGTGAAGCCGTACGCGGCCGCGGTGGTGCGCATGATGGTCTCCGGTCCCAGCGGGACGGGCTCATCGCTGGTGACGATGTCGCGCAGGACACGCTCGGCGGTCTCGAGGTCGATGTCGCGACGATTGAGCGCCGACCAGGCAGTGACCCTGGTCAGAGCACCCTCCAACTCGCGGATGTTGTCCGAGACCAGACCGGCGATGTGCTCGAGCACCTCGAGTGGCACCGGTCTCGGTGCGAACTCGGCGTTCCTCCTCAGAATTGCGAGCCTGGTCTCGACATCGGGCGGCTGGATGTCGGTGAGAAGTCCCCATTCGAACCGGCTGCGAAGACGGTCTTCGAGCGAGGACAGGTTGCGCGGGTGGCGGTCGGAGCTGATGACCATCTGCTTTCCCGACTCGTACAGAGAGTTGAAGGTATGGAAGAACTCCTCGAGGATCTGCTCCTTGCCTTCGAAGAACTGGACGTCGTCGAGGAGCAGGATGTCGACGCCGCGATAGCGATGCTTGAAGTCGTCGGGGCGTTTGCGACGGATCGAATCGATGAAGTCGTTGAGGAAGTTCTCAGATGAGATATATCGGACCACGAGGTTCGGGTACATTTCGAGGGCTTCATGACCGACGGCATTGAGCAGGTGGGTCTTGCCCAAACCGGCCCCGCCGTAGATGAAGAGTGGGTTGTAATGAGCCCCCGGCTGTTCGGCGACCGCCATTGCCGCAGCCCACGCAAATCGATTGGACTGACCGACGACGAAGCTCTCGAATCGGTAACGAGAGATGAGATTCGTCGATGGCCCACCGGGTGCGGTAGTGATGGGGTCGTCGTTCTTCGTGGTGTCGTCCGCAGTGGTGGGCGGTTCGGACAGCTCGTGCTCGACGACCCGATAGGAGGGCCCTGCCTCGCCACCGAAGATGTCGCGATATGCCGACTCGATCAGGTCACCGTGCTTGTCCCGCACCCAGCGGAGGTGAAACTCGCTCGGTGCGATCAAAGTGGGCGCATCTCCGGCGAAATCCGGCTCGAGCCGGGAGAGCCATGTGTCCCAATTCCCCTTGGAGGCTCCTGCCTTCAGGGCGCTCTGAAACTGGCCCCACTCATGGGGCGCCGTATGTTCTTGTACCAAACCACTCCTCCACCGAAATGGTTGTCCACAGCCCCATCCACATCTGTGGAAAAGACTGCCACATCCTCCGGGACATCTTTCAGCCTGTAATCGAGAGCGGTTCAGCCGCCAGGGGACGGCTGAGGAAGTCGATCGCGCTCCCAAGGTCCAGTAGGCGAGTATCGACACTCGATCTCGGCTCCGTCAAGAACGCGAGAATCAACAGTGTGGAAGAGTCATGTCATTTCTTTCCACAGAAAAAGTCCAGGCTATGCGGCCTTTTTCCAGTGTCTTCCACGGCTTGGCCGACCCCGATTCCAGTGGAACGCCGGTTTCTTTCTTTTCGCGAGCTTTCCCAATTCTTCGCGGACCCCGATCGGCCGGCCACGGGAAACCGGCCGACTGGCGCCAACGAGACTTTGACATAGGTTCACGAAGATTCGTAACCTGTGCCGACTCACCCCTCTACCCCCTTTCTTTAGTCATGAAGAGGACATACCAACCAAAGGTTCGAAGACGCAAGCGTCGTCACGGCTTTCGTCATCGCATGCAGACCCGTGCCGGGCGCGGCATTCTCAAGGCGCGCCGTGTCAAGGGTCGGAAGCGTCTCGCTGCCTGACTTCGAGTCGCTTCGCTCTCCTCGTGACTTTCGAAGGGTCCTGAAGGAAGGGTCGAGACGTCGCTCTGGTGGCGTCGTGATGGTGAAATGCTCCGGAGAGACGGGCGGGCCACGGGTCGGGCTCATAGTCTCGAAGAGCACCGGTAACGCTGTCACCCGAAACCGGATCAAGCGCCGTCTTCGTCATTCGTTGCGAGCGGTGCAACTGAAACCAGGAACGGATTACGTGATCATCGGCACCAGCCAGGTAGCAGAGGCCCCACAGCCCCGTCTGACGGGGTGGCTGGAGCGCGCTCTCGAGGACAGCGATGCCTGAGATCCCGCGCCCCCGCTCATTGGTTGTCGGTCTGATCAAGATTTACCAAAAACTGGTAAGTCCGAATCTGGGCAGCAACTGCAGATATCAGCCGACATGCTCGTCGTACACCGCCGAGGCGATAGGACGATTTGGGGTGTTTCGTGGTGGCTGGCTCGGGATGAAGCGGATCGGTCGATGTCACCCGCTTCGTCCCGGCGGTTACGACCCCGTACCTGAAAACTGGAGAACCAACTGATGGGGCGCGTGTTTGACATCCTGAAGGAGGCCCTGGGCTCGGTCCTCGCCTTCTTTTACAACCTCCTCGACGGGATCATGTCCGAGGGGCTCGCCCTCGGTTTCTCGATCATCTTGTTGACGATCTTTATCAACCTCCTGGTGTTTCCGCTCACCCTGAAACAGACCCGGGCCACCCGGGCCTTCACCGAGATTCAGCCCGAGATCAAGCGAATTCAAAAGGAGTACAAGGAAGACCCCCAAGAGATGCAGAAACGTCTCATGGAGCTTCAGAAGTCGGCCGGGGCCACCCCGGGCGGGTGTCTTCTTCCACTCTTGATCCAGATGCCGATCTGGTTTGCCCTGTTTCGCTTGCTGCAAGACCCGTTGGAGTCGATCGATCCCACGAGCGCACTTGGCCTTGCCCTCCAGGACGGCACGGTCAAGACCTTCCTC
Organism: uncultured Acidimicrobiaceae bacterium; assembly: GCA_964600055.1. Taxonomy (GTDB): domain Bacteria; phylum Actinomycetota; class Acidimicrobiia; order Spongiisociales; family ZC4RG35; genus JARDZU01. The sequence continues at coordinate 23,359 of CAZRID010000005.1, read as the reverse complement.
GGAATGAACCTGAGCACCAGCCCGAGTGAGGCGGTTGCCGCGGGATGGGTAGCCGCGATCCCCTACCTGATCATGATTGTGATCATGGTGGCCACCCAGTTCGTCCAGCAATGGCATGCGACTTATGGCCAGGACAAGCCTTCCGGCGGGCCGGGAGCCGGCGCCCAGCAGGCGATAACCAAGATCATGCCCTTGTTCATTGGCTTTATCTCCTGGAACTTCCCGGCGGGCCTGGTCCTGTACTGGACCACCTCCAACTTTTTCCGGCTCGGTCAACAGGCTTTGATATTCAAGATGGATGGGCGCCCGAACCCCGCGGGGAAGGCCAACGAGGAGTCGAAGCAGGTCGAAGACTCCGACGAAGGCCAGGTCAAGAAACCCCAAGCGAGCGCCGCGAACAAGCGCCGTCGGCGCAGGAGGAGGTGACGTGAGCTACGTCGAGATCGAGGTCAGAGCCAAATCGGTAGACCTCGCAGTTGAAGCCGCCATGCAGGAGTTGGGGGTCGAGGACCGGGACCAACTCTCGGTCGAGGTGATCCAGGAGCCCGAGAAGGGTTTTCTCGGGTTTGGCGGTCAGGACGCGGTAGTCCGGGTCAAGCGCCAGAAGAGCCGCCGCCGTCGCAATGAGCGCAGAAAGAGCGGTCAAACGCAGGGTGCTGGCGATAGTTCCAAGCAGAGAAGCCAAGCGTCAGGTAAGAATGGTGGCGGAAACCAGCGTGGCCAGAGAAACCAGGCCAGAAACAAAGGTCGCGAGATGAGCCGACAGGAAGAGAAACGAGAGCCAAAGATCGATGACCGTCCAGAGATGACCATCGAGGAGCAGGCGCGGATTGCCGGAGAGTTCCTCGAGGGGCTGGTCGGCGCGTTTGGTCTGGAGGGAACCGTCAGCACCGCCGTCGACGGTGATGTGATCGTGGCCGATGTCAACGGTGAGCAGACCGAGGCGTTGGTTGGCGTCCGCGGCTCGGTGCGTTCAGCGATTCACGAGCTGACCCGCACCGTCATGCAGCGCTATGCTCAGGACACGGCTCGACTGCGTCTTGACATCGCCGGGTACGCCGAAAGACGGAGACAGGCGTTGACCATCTATGCCGATCGTCTCATCGATCAATTGCTCAAGGAGGGTGGCGAGATCATGCTGGAGCCGATGAGCCCGGCCGATCGCAAGGTGATTCACGATGTTGCCGCCACCCGTGAGGGTGTCAGCTCGTTTTCCGAGGGTGAGACGCCACGTCGCTATGTGGTGCTCACCGCCACCGCCCCGGTTGCAAGCGAAGACTCCGCAGATCCAGGACCCTTATCCGAAGAGGAATAGCGTGTCATGCGGGGTGCGCCGGAACGCAGAACGCAGAACGCACAACTCATACCGCAACGTACCCCGGGCCGAAATCCCGGGGTAGGTTGTTTCACGTGAAACCTGAAACCTGGGTCAGGTGTGGTGAGTGGGCCGGATTCGGTCTTTCTTCCACCCAAACCGGGCTCCTCGAGACGTATCGAGAATGGCTGCTCACCGAGGCGGTGGAGGCTGGTGGCATCGGCCCCAATGAGACGGACCGGATCGACACTCGCCATATCGCCGACTCATTGCTGTTTGCCGGTGGATTCCCGACACGTCCTGCCCAGATCCTCGACGTCGGATCCGGGGTCGGTCTTCCCGGTATACCGCTGGCGGTGGTGATGCCGGAGACCCGGTTTCATCTGCTCGACCGTTCCCGGCGCCGGGTGGATCTGATGAAGCGGGCGACCCGGGTTCTCGATCTCTCCAACGTCGAGGTGGTGCATGGGGATATCGCAGACTGGCAGGAAAAGGTGGATGGAGTGGTGTCCCGGGCCAGTCTCTCTCCGGAGCAGGCCGTGATCAGTTTCGAACGTTTGTTGAATCCGGGCGGGACAGCTGTGATCGGAGGTTCCTGGGCCTCCAAACCCGAGATCCGCGGCTTCGAGTTACTCGAGGTGCCGGCGATGGTCCTTGACCAGAGGGTTTGGCTCCTTATCATGCGACAACAGTGAGTAAGAAGCGCCCACTAGTTGTCGCCCTGGCCAACCAAAAGGGTGGGGTCGGAAAGTCGACGACGGCGATCAATCTCGCCGCTGCATTGGCCTTTCAGGGACAGCGGACATTGCTCATCGATCTCGATCCTCAGGGCAATGCCACCAGCGGTCTTGGCGTCGACCGCGCCTCGATCGACACCTCGATCTACGACGTCCTGCTCAAGGAGGCCGAGGTGGATGACGCCGTAGAACCGACTTCGGTCCGTGACCTATTCGTGATGCCGGCCACCATTGATCTGGCCGGTGCCGAGATCGAGCTCGTCTCGTTGTTTTCACGTGAAACACGTCTCAAGACCGCCATCTCGGATATCGATCAGAAATTCGATGTGATCCTGATCGACTGTCCGCCTTCATTGGGGTTGCTCACCGTGAATGCGCTCACCGCAGCGGATCAAGTGTTGATCCCGATTCAGTGTGAGTACTACGCCTTGGAGGGTCTGAGTCAACTACTGAGAAACGTGCAACTGGTCACCTCGAATCTCAACCGGGGGTTGAAGGTTGGCGGGGTGGTGCTCACCATGTACGACGGTCGAACCAAGCTTTCCAAGGACGTTGCGCAACAGGTGAGGGACCACTTTGGGGAGACCACATATCGCACCGTGATCCCTAGATCGGTTCGTCTGTCGGAAGCGCCGTCATATGGCGAGCCGATCGAGGCATTCGATCCGATGAGTCGGGGTGCGATCGCCTATCGCCAGCTGGGCCGCGAGTTCATCGAACGACATGGTCTGTGAGCGAGGAGGACTGAGATGACTACGAGACGATCGGGTCTGGGACGTGGATTGGAGTCGCTGATCCCCATCGACCCTTCGGCGACCGACGTCGGCGGGATGCGACAGGTGCCGGTCGATCGGATCAAGACCAATCCGGATCAACCACGGACCCACTTCGACGACGAGTCGCTCGAGGAGTTGGCCGCATCGATGAAGGAAGTGGGGGTGCTGCAGCCGATCGTGGTGACCGGGGACGAGAGCGGATATGTGCTCATCGCCGGGGAGAGAAGATGGAGGGCGGCGAAGCGGGCCGGGCTCGCAGAGATCCCCGCTGTAGTCCGGGAGTCGACCGGTAACTCCACCCTGGTCGAGGCGCTGGTGGAGAATGTGCAGCGACAGGATTTGACACCACTAGAAGAAGCCCATGCCTACCAGCAACTTCTGGAAAATTATGGAATGACCCAGGAGCAGGTTGCGCGGAGGGTGGGGAAGTCGAGACCATCGATCTCGAACACGCTCCGTCTTATGCAACTCCCCATTGCGGTGCAGGAAATGGTCGACGCTGGTGAACTGTCGGCCGGCCATGCGCGGGCCTTGGTCGGTCTGGAGGACACCGCGTATGCGACACACCTCGCTGAGAGGGCGGTCGACGAGGGTTGGAGCGTTCGACAGATGGAGGAGGCAGCGCGTTTGCGCAAGGGTGGGCAAAAGCCCGTTCCATCAGGGGTTCGCCAGCTCAGGCCGGTGGAGATCATCGAGCTCGAGAAGCGGTTGACAGATCACCTCGGCTCACCGGTGAAGATCGCCTACCGCAACGAGAAGGGAAAGATGGAGATCAGGTTCGGCTCCCTGGCGGAGTTGGAGCGTCTCTATCGGATGTTCAGCGGGTAGCAGCCGCGTTTGTGAAGAACTCGGTGAGACCGTCGGCTACGGCGTAGCCAACCTCTTCGTCGAGCTTGCCCCTCGACACCACCACCGCCGGAGCCCTGGTCTCCTTGAGCAGTGCACTTGCCCGACCTTCGACCCTGCCCCCGGCCACCGACGCGATCGATCGGGCCAGAAGCTCTCCTGCGGCCGAGGTCCCGTGCTCTGAGGAGAAGTAGTAGACGAAGTCCTCGCCGTCGGGGTTCACCTGGAAGGCGACGATCAGGTCGGAGCCGAGGACGTTGGCCCGGCGGGCGCGAAGCCGCTCGGGGAGCGACCCGTCCTGGGATCTCGACATCACAGGCAGACCGCCTCTTTCCTGAAGACCAAGGGCGGTTGCCGATGCGGCATCCCACGCAACCGACGCCTCGTGGGCGTCACGACAACCGGCGTCGAGGTACACCCTCGCCCCGGCCACAGTTGGGGGCAGCCGTCGGAGCCACTCGCGTTCTCGTACCCCCTGGCGCCCTTCCTTCATCTCGCCTCGGGTCACCAGATGGACCTCGGTCACCACCTCCGGGCCTGCTTTTCCATCTTCTGCCAGGTTACGGTTGTGTTGGAATTCGAGCACAGCCCGCTCGGTGTGGGGCCCGAAGACCCCATCCACCTTCCCCGTGTCGAAGCCGAGAGAGCTGAGCCGGGACTGAATCTCGGACACGTCTTCACCACGCATCATCGGTCTTCGGAGAAAGAGCATGCGGTCACCGAGTCGGTAGCCGGCCTCGTAGAGAGAGCGCCAGGTGTCCGGCCCCACGATTCCGTCGACGTTGAGACCCCGTGCCTTCTGGAAGCCCTTGACCGCCCCACGGGTGCCTTCGTCGAATATCGAGCGTCGATCGGAGTCAGAAGGAAAGCCGAGGGCGTCGAGACGATCCTGGATGTCGCGGACCGCCGCTCCCTCGTCACCGATGCGATAGAGACGCATTGCGTTCTACGTTATACGTTGTACGTCTTACGTAGAACGTACGACGTAAAACGTAAAACGCTTCTACAAGAACTCTGAGAGTTCTTGTAGAAGCCGGTGCTTGGGGGCCGCGCCGACTATGCGTTTCTTCTCCACGCCATCCTTGAACAGGATCAGGGTTGGGATGCTCATAACATCGTGCTTGGCCGCCGGTGTCGGGTTTTGATCGATGTTGAGCTTGCCGATCGTGATCGAGTCGTGCTCCCCGGCGATCTCCTCTAGGACCGGTGCGATCACCCGGCACGGGCCACACCACTCCGCCCAGAAGTCGACGAGGATCGGCTTCCCGGCACTGATGGCGTCGTTGAAGGTGCCGTCGCTGAGGGTCACGATGTTGTCGGCCATTATCTGAATGTCTCCTTGGTTGCTTTCAGTGAACCTGGCTTGTTTCTCCCCCCGGAGGGGGGAGTACCACGAAGTGGGGAGGGGGGATCTTCTTCTCCCCCCGGGAGGGGGGAGTACCACGAAGTGGGGAGGGGGGATCTTTGTCTCATTCCTGATCGGCAAGCCATCGCTCTGCGTCGATCGCTGCCATGCACCCGGTTCCGGCGGCGGTGACCGCCTGCCGGTAAGTGTGGTCGGCGACATCCCCAGCGGCGAACACGCCTTCCACGTTGGTCCGGGTGCTGCCGTCCGGTGACTTCACGATGTAGCCATTCTCGTCGAAATCCAACTGTCCGGCGAACAACTCCGTATTTGGCTTGTGCCCGATGGCGACGAAGACACCATTGGCCGGAAGCTCGCTCTGCTCACCGGTCTCCGTGTTCTCCAGCGTGACTTTTTCGACGGTTTTGTCGCCATGGATCTCGTTGACGACCGAGTTCCAGATGACCTCGATCTTGTCGTGGTCAATCGCCCTCTGCGCCATGATCTTGGAGGCCCGGAATTCGTCACGTCGGTGGACGATGGTGACCTTCGAAGCGAACTTGGTGAGAAAGAGTGCCTCTTCCATAGCGGTGTCCCCCCCGCCGACCACGACCAGATCCTGGTCACGGAAGAAGAAGCCATCACACGTGGCACAAGCCGAGACGCCGCGCCCGGTGAGCTTCTCCTCACCCGGGATCCCCAGCCATTTGGCGGTAGCCCCGGTGGCGATGATCACGGTGTCAGATGTGTACTCGTCGGCGCCCACCTTCACGTGTAAGGGCCGCTTGCTGAAGTCGACCTCGGTTACGTCGACCTGTTGCATGCGGGCGTTGAAACGCTCGGCTTGTTTGCGAAATTGGTCCATGAGCTCAGGGCCCATGATCCCGTCGGGAAAACCCGGGTAGTTCTCCACGTCGGTGGTGATCATTAGCTGGCCCCCGGCGGCCACCCCTTCGAACACCAGCGGGTTCAGGTCGGCGCGCGCCGCATAGAGGGCTGCGGTCAGACCCGCCGGTCCGGAGCCGATGATCGTGACTCTTTCGTGATCCATTCTTCCTCAGGTTCGTTTAATCCAGAGATAGGCACCTACCCCAATGAACAGTGCTCCTACCACTGCCAGGGCTCCCGCCGTGGTGAGCGGTATCTCGAGCGCCCCGAATAGCGCCAGCAGTAGAAACAACATCGCGGTAAACCCCAGGGCCGCCGTCAGGATTCCCAACCCGGTGAGTCGAATTCCACGGTCCACCCGGTCCACGGTCAGCGAACGAATCTTGATCGCTATCTGCTCGAGGAGCTCGGCGAATCGGGCGGCGTATTCCTCCATTGATCGGCGAGGTTAGTTTGCCCCTAGTGGCCCGTCGCCCAATTGGCTGCGCTGTCTCGCCGGCCCTCGACGCCGCTGGCTGCGTCCTCGTCCTCAACGAACGATCAGGTGCGCCTTCGTCCTGCGTCCTTGCCAGCGACGCCGAATGGCTCGGCGACACCGCGGCATCAATCGAGCGACAGACCACTAGCCCGATCACCCGTCTACGTAGACGATCGCGCAGTCTTCGGCCGCGATGAAAGTCACGGTGAGTTCGTCGGTGTCCTCCTCGGGCATCACTACCAGGTATCTCCGGTCGAGGTCCAACTCCTCGACGACCACTTGGTCACCGAGATCCAGCCGCTCAAGACATTCCTCGGCTGCTGCCGCTTCCTCGGGCTGGTCGAGGACCTGACTCGAGCGATCCACAGCTTGCTTGGCACGGGCTTCGTCGGCGAGCTCTGCAAACGGGTAGGGGAGCGCCTCGGCTGCTGCTGCCGCGGTGGTCGTCGCCGACTCCACATCCCCCTCGGCATCGAGCCCGGACAGGGGTACCGGTTCACCACCGCCACCCGAGTCGTCGAGACCGGATCCGATCTCTGAGAATGTCTCAGAGACGGATGCGGCATCGCCGCCACCGAGCAGACCCTGGCCACTGAGCACGCTCACCAGCCCGACTGTCACGAAGAGACCGGCAGCGACATAAGACCATCGAAGCCACCAGGGTGCCGAGCCGGGCTTCGAGGGGGACTTTCTCAGCTCGGTCCACAGGTCACGATGCAGTGCCGCCCTTTCCAGATCGTTCATCCTTGCGGTGGGCGTGGCGACGAGGAGTGCGAGCACCTCCACCTGGTCCTGATACTCGGACAGGCATTGGTCGCAGGACTCGATCAGGGCGCGCGCTTCGGTTTCGTCGTCGAGCGAGCCGTCGGCGAGGGCAGCAATCAGGTCCAGGTCGTGCTCATGCATTCGTAACCTTTGATGGTCTCATGACGTGTTTTGGTTCCCCAGTTGCCGGGCGAGCAAGCGTCGACCCCGGAAGATTCGCGACTTGACGGTCCCGACCGGAACCTCCAGGATCTCGGCCACCTCGGGTAGGGAGAGCCCTTCGAGATCGGAGAGGATGACAGCGTTTCTGAACTGTGCGGGCAGGGCCGCAAGCGCGACCTCGATCTCGGGTCGCAACGCCGCCGATTCGATTGCCTCCTCGGCGGATGGGTCTGATGGATCGACGTAGTCGGGGAGTGACTCTGTGGGGCGGCGCTTCGCCCGGCGGATCTGGTCGTAGCAAGTGTTCACTGCGATGCGATAGATCCAGGTACCGACCGCCGACCTCCCCTGGAACTGGCTTGCCTTGCGAAATACCGTGAGGAAGGTCTCCTGGGTTGCGTCGAGCGCCAATTCCCGATCCCCCAGGATGCGAAGGCACACCGAGAACACCCGCTCCTCATGGGCACCCATCACGTTGTCGAACGCCTCCCTGTCGCCAGAGACGACGCGAGCCAAAAGCTCGGTTTCGTGCCCGGCGGACGTCACGGGAGGAATCGTACTTCTGCCAGTTCGGCGTAATAGGTGCCATCCGGCTGCTGCGGCAGGTCGGTCATCCACACCAGCCAGTGCCCGCCGTCACGCGGTGGCAGCGTGAAGAACGCAGACCCGGGCGGGACCGACGCGCTCAGAACCCGATCCCAGCCTTCGAGATCCTCCACCGGGTCTCGGGCCCAATACAGCTCGAACCCGGTCCCGGTTGAAAAATCGAGCAACTCGAGACGTGTCGGCGTCCCCTGTACCTCGAACCGAATCCCGACCCCTGGTTTCTGCAACGACAACGGGTCGCGGTATCGCTCGGTCTTCCAGGTGGTGGAGGGATCACCGTCGAGGAGGTTCGGGATGTCCTGGTCGTTCTCGCCTCCTTCGCCGAACGGATCGAAAGAGACAGCGTTGGACACAACCACCGCGCCGCCTGGAATCGTGGTTCCAGGTTGGGTGGTGGTGGCAATGGTGGGATCGACCGGCAGCGTCGACGTTGGGGGGATGGGAATGATGGGTCCCCCATCCACGAACAACCGTCCGAGGGCGACCAGGCCTACGGCGACGACCACCAGTACCCCGGCCGCGAGAAGAAGACGACGTGATGTGGACTGGGGCTCGGGTCGGGTCGGACGGAGCGTCGGTGATGCGATAAGTGCCTTTTCCAGCTCCTCGGCGCTCAGCCGTCCCGACTGGGCAGAGCGGAGCACCCGGTCGATCGTCCTCGGAACTCCGTCGATGCTCTCGGATGGCGCAGGGCCCCCGGGAGGGGAACCGGTCAGGGCCATCTCCAACGCCGCGGCCAGGGCGCGGACGTCGCCGCCGTTGTCGCTTCGTTGCTCACGGCCGAATGCGCCCAATTTGGCCGGATGCGCCACCGAGTATGAGATGGCGGACAGATCCAGATTGCCGTGAGTGCCACCCGACCCATGGAGTGCGGCCAGGGCGCCGGCCAGACCCGATGCGTTGGGGAGGAATTCCTCGAGATCGAGGGTTTGGAGAGCGGCGAGGCGGTCTGCGGCGGTTGCGCCACCGTTCCATTCGCAAACGGCGTACGCGCCCCCCTCTACCTCCTCCACGGCGAAGACTCGTGCCAGATGAGGATGAGCGGGCTTGGCCGCCCCGCTCACACTCGACACGAACTCCGCTCTCCGTTCCCGGCTCGACTCCGGGCCGACCGACCGGATGAGAACCGGGCGCTCCAGGGAGGTGTCCGTTGCCAGCCACTCCTCGATGTCACCGTCGCGCCCGAGACGCATCTCGAGGCGGTAGCGATCGGATACGGGAGGAGCCATGCCTCTAGTTCAGCATCACAACGGACTCAACCCTCGTACCGCATCAGATGGAGGCTGGCCCCCGAGGCGACGAAACCCTCGCGCGCATAGATCCGCCGTGCCCGGTCGTTCTCGGGCCGGACGTTGAGCACCATCGCCTGGGCGCCGTGCTTCGATGCCCATTCCAGGCCGCCACGGACGAGAGAGGTCCCGACTCCACGTCCGGAGAACGCCGGGGCTACTGCCACCCGCTGGAGAAATGACAGGCTGACTTGGGCGCCGACTATGGCGTAGCCCGCAAGTTCCCCTTCGACGCGGGTCTGAATGGCTGCTGCCTTCGGGGTTGCTCCCATCGCCTCGGACAACCCGGCCTCACTCATTCTCCAGAAGCCTTCGAACGCCAGATGGTCCAACGAGACCAGCGCAGGCCAGTCGGGAGTGCTCGATGTCTCGATCGTGTGATCCGCTCGGGTCACTTTCAATCCCACCAGTCGCTCCATCACCTCCAACTCGGCGAAGCGACCAAAGCCGGCCCGGCTCCAGACCCTGGTGGCAGGTGGGTACAGGGCAGGTGAGAAAATGTCACCGCCGCTGATTGCCCCGACGTGTTCGGTGGCTGCCCTGAGGAAGTCACTCGAGCCCCGATCGAGGCGGACCGCCACTTCCGGCCCGTCATCGTTCCAGGGTCTTGCCGTAGCCTTGGCCCAACCTCTGCGGATGGTCAGCCTGGCCGGCCATTCGCCGTCGAGGTGGAGTCGGTTGGACACCTATGGGAGAGTACGAGCGTGGAAGTCGTTGTTGCCACCCACCCGGCAGCGAGTCTGCACGAGACGGGCCGCATGCACCCTGAGCGGCCTGAGCGGATCGGGGCAATTCTCCGGGGCATCGCCGAGACCGGGCTCGATCTGATCGAAATCGAGTCACCGGAGATCAATCGCAGTGAGCTGGCCCTGGTCCATGATCCGGCCTACGTCGAGATGATCGAGATGTTCTGTGCCTTGGGCGGCGGCTCTCTCGACGTGGACACTATTGCCTCACGGGACACCTGGATGGCGGCTCTCACCTCGGCTGGGGGGATCAGGGCCGTGGTCGAAGTTCTGGAAGGGATGACCGATGCGACGGGATTTGTGGTCGCCCGGCCACCCGGCCACCACGCCCTACGTCAGCGGGCGATGGGCTTTTGCATCTTCAACAACGTGGCCGTGGTCGCCGCCTGGTTGCGGGCCAATGGGAGGAGGGTGGCGATCCTCGATTGGGATGTCCATCACGGGAACGGCACCCAGGCCCTGGTCGGGCCCGACCCTGGCATCCTCTACGTGTCGGTCCATCAGAGCTCGTTCTATCCCTTCGAGGGCCATCTCGAGGACATCGATCTCGACGCAAAGGGGACCACGGTCAACGTGCCACTCCCCGCCGGGACTGCAGGTGATGTCTATCGGGAGGCGTGGGAGGTGTTGGTCCTTCCGGTTGTCAGCCAGTTCTCACCTGACTGGGTCCTGGTGAGTGCCGGTTACGACGGACATACCGAGGATCCTCTGGCCGATTTCGATCTGCTCGACTCGGACTACGGGTGGATGGCGTCACGTCTTGCACGGGTGCACAGTCCGAACCGAACGGTGTTTGCCCTGGAAGGCGGCTACGACCTCGACGCCCTCCGCCACTCCGCCCGGTCGACCCTCCTCGGCATGGCCGGAGAGGATCGGTTCGGCCCGCCCCTCCGGTCGGCCGTGGGCGCGACCACCGCCCTCGACGCCGGCCGGGCGGCGATTGCCAGACACTGGCGGATCTAGCTAGTGGCCCGTCGCCCAAAGTTCCTTCAATGTGGGGTGCCTTCCCGCCGATAACCAGCGCTGGGACAAACCTCGGGAAGGAACATGGAAATCAACATCGAAGAGCTTCTTCGTCAGGCTGTCGCGGCCGGCGCATCTGACCTCCATCTCAAAGTGGGGTCGGCGCCCGTCGCCAGGATCGGCGGCGAGTTGAAACGGATCGACGGGTTCGACGACCTGACACCGGCCGACACTCAGGCATATGCAGAAGCTCTGTTCACACCTCGTGCCGCCGCTGACTTCAAAGACAGCGGTGCAGCAGACTTCGCATTCGGTCGTCAGGAAATCGGCCGGTTCAGGGTCACCGCCTTCAGACAGCGTGGTTCGGTGTCTGTGGTCCTTCGTCGGGTTACTCCCGGCTCGAAGTCATTCGCGGATCTCGGTCTGCCCCGCATCGTGGAGAAGTTGGCCCGGGCCGATGCCGGGCTCCTGCTCGTCACCGGCCCTTCGGGATCTGGCAAGACAGCGACGATGGCTTCGATCCTCGACTGGATCAACGCCAACCGTGCAGTCTCGATCCTCACCGTCGAAGACCCGATCGAGATACTGCATCCCGATAAGCGAAGCGTCGTGGTTCAGCGTGAGGTCGGGGTGGACACACCCAGCGCTGCCGATGCAATCAAAGGCGCCCTGCGACACGACACCGATGTCATCTTGATCTCGGAGATCGATGACGCCGACACAGCCCGGGCCGCCATCGCCGCTGCGGAGACAGGTCACCTGGTCATCTCATCGATGAGAACCACCGATCCTGCCGACACCATCGACCGCATCGTGTCGGCGTTCCCCGAAGCACAGCAGCGGGTGGTGCGGGGACAGTTGGCAGCTCAGCTTCTGGCCATCGTGAGCCAACGCCTCCTCGAGAATCAGGAACAGGGCAAGGCGCTGGCCTGTGAGGTGTTGACCAACAACGAGAGGGCTCAGGAGTGGATCCTGGATGGGGCTCAGCCCGCCGCCCTTGTCGACATTATGAAGGACAGCGAGTTCTTCGGGATGCAGACTTTCGACCAGTCTCTCCTCAAGCTCGTGATCGACAAGTCCGTCGAGTTGCCGGTGGCGATCCCACATGCTCGCAACATCCACGAGATGCGGGCCAAGGCAATGGCAGCGGGAATTCAGATCTAAGCGTTCTACGTTTTACGTTCTACGTTTTTGATTTGATTGCGGGGCGCCGGTGCGTTCCGACCTCTGGATAACCTCCAAGACGTGATCCCCAAGCGTCTCGAGTTTCTGGTCTCACCCGATCTGCCCCCGGCACAGCTGGCTGACATCTTCTCCAAAGCCGGTCATCAGCTGTATCTCGTTGGTGGGTCGGTGCGCGACGCATTTCTCGAGAGATCGGGGGACGAGGACTTCGACTTTGCCACCGATGCCCGGCCCGACGCCATCGCAAGCCTGCTCGACGGCTGGGCGGACGCCGTTTACACCGTCGGCGCCACCTTTGGCACCATCGCCGCCCTGAAGAACGGACGGACCGTCGAGGTCACCACATTTCGCAACGAGATCTACCGCGACGACTCTCGCAAACCCCGCGTGACTTTCTCCGATGACATTGAGACCGACCTCGCCAGGCGGGACTTCACGGTCAATGCCATAGCCCTGTCGTTGATGGACATGGAGCCGGTTGATCCCCATGCGGGTCTGGCCGACCTGGCCCAGGGGGTGCTGCGAACCCCATTGGATCCCACGGTCTCGTTCTCCGACGACCCGCTGCGCATGCTCCGTCTGTTCCGCTTTCAGGCAACGCTGGGCTTCGAGCCCGATGCCAGGGCCCTCGACGCCGTGCGAGCGATGGGTGACCGTCTCGAGATCATTTCGGCGGAGCGGGTCAGGGATGAGCTTTCGAAGCTGATGCATGCCCCGGCTCCCGGAGAAGCATTGACCCAGGTGGTCTCGGTCGGTCTGGCCGCTCACTTCCTTCCAGAGCTCCCGTCCCTTGCCATGGAACAGGACCCCAACCAGCGTCACAAGGATGTCCTGGCTCACACGTTCGCCGTGGTGGACAAGACTTCGGCCGACCTGACCCTCCGACTTGCCGCTCTCTTTCACGACATCGGCAAGCCTGACACCAGGCAGTTCGGCCCGGATGGGGTCTCTTTCCATCATCATGAGGTGGTCGGGGCCAGGATGACCCGTCGTCGGATGAAAGCGCTGCGCTTTCCGAGGGAGCTCACCGACGACGTGGCCCAACTGGTGTTCCTCCATTTGCGACCGCACACCCTCAATATGGGTTGGACCGATTCTGCGGTCCGCCGTTACGTTCGGGATGCCGGGCACCTGCTACCTCTGTTGAACGAGCTCGTCAGATGTGACGTCACTACTGCCAACCCGCGTCGAGAGCGGGCGATCCAGAACCGCATCGACGAGTTGGAACAGCGGATCTCCGAGTTGGGGGAGAAGGAGGAGTTGGCCCGGCTCAGAGCGCCCATCGACGGCCATCAGGTCATGGAATACCTGGGGATTGGGCCGGGGCCGAGCATCGGTGACATCATGGGGTTGATGCTGGAACGGAGGATCGACGAGGGGCCATACAGCGTGTCCGAGGCCTACCAGATGGCGCGGGAATGGGCGATGGCCCGGGGGGTGCCCGACCCCGGTCCGCCACCGGATGAGGAGGAGTGAATTTGAGAGTCGTGCTTGCTTACTCGGGCGGGCTGGACACTTCGGTGATCCTGGCCTGGCTGCGTGAGGAGCGCGACGCCGAGGTCATCGCCTACACCGCCGACGTCGGCCAGGGAGAAGAGGTTGGAGAGGCCAAGGACAAGGCGATCGCCACCGGTGCCGTGGACGCCGTCGTCGAGAACCTCACCCACCGCTTCGTGACCGGGGCGGTGTTCCCTGCACTGCGCGCCTCCGCGATCTACGAAGGCCATTACCTGCTCGGCACTTCTCTGGCTCGCCCCATCATCAGCGAGGGCCTGGTGCGCACCGCCCGCGCCTTCGGGGCCGATGCCATCGCCCATGGGGCAACGGGCAAAGGCAATGACCAAGTCCGATTCGAGCTTTCGGTGGCGGCGCTTGCGCCAGATCTCCGTGTGATCGCCCCATGGAGAGAGTGGGACCTCGGTGGGCGCGTCGACCTCATGGACTATGCGCGTCAGCGGGACATTCCGGTCCCGGTGACCAAAGAGTCGCCGTATTCGACCGACGCCAACCTGTTCCATGTCTCCTTCGAGGGCGGGATCCTCGAGGATCCCTGGGCCGCACCGCCTTCGGATATGTTCCGCCTCACGGTCGACCCGCTGGAGGCTCCCGATCAGCCTGAGAAGGTCGTCCTAGGCTTCGAACAGGGGAACCCGGTTTCGATCAACGGGCGTGCCCTCGATCCGGTGCCGCTACTCGAAGAAGCGAACCAGATAGCAGGCCGTCATGGGGTGGGGCGGGTCGACATCGTGGAGAACCGCTTTGTCGGGATCAAGAGTCGCGGGGTGTACGAGACACCCGGTGGGACCATCCTCCATCTCGCCCATCGGGCGGTCGAGTCGATCACACTCGACCGTGAGGTGATGCACATGCGGGACCAACTGATCCCGCGTTATGCCGAAATCGTCTACAACGGATTCTGGTTCAGCCCGGAGCGATCGGCCCTGCAGACGTTCATCGACGAGGTCCAACAACCGGTCACGGGCGAAGCCCGGCTGACCCTGTTCAAGGGTGGAGCCATCGTCACCGGCCGTCGGTCCCCACACAGTCTTTATGACCCGGCCGAGGCGACCTTCGAGGCCGACGAGGTCTATCGCCAGGCCGACGCCGAGGGGTTCATCTCTCTCAACGCCTTGCGGATCAGGGGGTTTGGCGGAGGGGAGGTCGAGTGACTCTCTGGGGCGGCCGGTTCGAGTCCGGGCCCGGTGAGATCCTCTGGGCCTACACCCGGGACTCATCAGATCGTCGGCTCCTGGTCGATGACATCGTGGGCTCGATTGCCCACGTGAAGATGCTCGGCACCACGGGCATCCTCGAGACCGAGGAGCACGACTCTCTCCTCAAGGGCTTGAGCGCCATCCACGATGAGGCCCAGACCGGCGGCTTCGAATTCACCGAGGCCGACGAGGACGTGCACAGCGCGGTGGAGCGACGTCTCTTCGAGGTGGCCGGTGACATCGCCGGAAAACTGCACACCGGGCGCTCCCGCAACGATCAGGTTTCGCTCGACATCCGGCTCTACACCAGGCGATCGGCCCGGGAGCGGATCGATCAATTGCATCACTACGCCCTCACATTGGCCGACCTCGCCGAAGCACAGGCCGGGACCGTGATTCCGTCTTACACCCATCTCCAACAGGCCCAACCGACAACCCTCGGTCATCATCTGATGGCCTACGCCTGGATGGCGAAGCGTGACGCCGAACGGTTCACCGATGCGGTCAAGCGAATCGATGTGTCACCGCTCGGTGCCGGCGCCTCGGCCGGCACCTCGCTGCCCATCGATCCCGAGGAGACGGCCCGACTGCTCGACATGGCCTCGACCTTCGAGAACTCGCTCGACGCCGTGGGGTCCAGGGACCATCTGGCCGAGTACGTCTTCTGCTGTGCCCAAGCCATGGTGAGTCTGTCCCGCTTCGCCGAGGAGATCATTCTCTGGGCGACGCCTGAATTCGGGCGTGCCCGTCTCGGTGACGGAGTCACCACCGGATCCTCGGCCCTGCCCCAGAAGCGGAACCCTGACATCGCCGAGCTGGTGCGGGGAAGGACGGCGCGTGTCGCCGGAAACCTGGCTTCGATGATCACCCTGCAGAAAGGTCTCCCGCTCAGCTACAACCGCGACCTCCAGGAGGACAAGCGACTGGTGTTCGAGGCCGACGACGTGCTGGCGGGCTCCCTCGAGGCGATGATCGAATTGATCACCCACACCGAGTTTCTCCCGGTCGTCCCCTCGATCGAGACCGCCAGCCTCGATCTGGCCGAAGCCCTGGTTGGGCGTGGTGTCCCTTTTCGTGAGGCCCATGAGGCGATGGGAAAGCTGGTCCTGGGGCTGGAGGCCTCCGGCCGGTCTCTGGTCGAGGCGACGGCCGACGACCTGTTCGCCGCCCACCCGGAGTTCAGCGAGGGCGACCTGGCCCTGATCGACCCCGCTGCTTCGGTGGCCCGACGACAGAGCCCTGGGGGTGGCAGCCCGGAGTCGGTTCACACCCAAGTCGGAGATCTCCGCAGGTTGCTCACGGATGGTTCTCAATAGTCACCTCCGGCCCTCAACTCTCTTCCGCCGTCCCTAACGTGAAGTCGTGATCCTTGTGGTGATCCCCGCCCTGTTGCTTGCGGCGGTCAGCCTCGCCTCGTTCGCAGGGCGATGGGTGTGGTGGCTCGATGTCATGGCCAACTTTCGGGCTCAGTACGTGGTGGGCCTCGTGGTTCTCGGGCTCGTCGTCGTTGTCTCACGATGGCGCCGGACCGGCTTCGCCATTCTCGGAGTTGCCCTGATCAACCTCTTCTTTGTCGCTCCTCTCTACCTCGGTTCGCCGGGTGAGGCGGTGGCGGGGGCCCCCGAGCTTCGGGTCATGAGCTTCAACCTGCTCTCCAACAACGAGAGTTACAACGAGGTCATCGAGTACATCGAGTCGGTCGATCCCGATCTGGTGTTTCTCCACGAGGCGAGTCGGCCCTGGGAGGTGGCGATGGACTCGGCCGGGCTCGACTACGAGATCATCAGGGGTAGGTCCGACCAGCTCATATTCGGGACTCTGGTCATGGTGCGCGACGAGGTCGAGGCCGTTTCATACGGGTTCGCCGAGGGCCAGCCCCGGGCCATCTCCCTCGAGTACCAGCCGGATGGTTGGCCGGTTCCGCTGAAAGTACTCGCCACGCATCCCCTTGCCCCCACCACAAGCGAACGGGCCAAGCTGCGTGATGCCCAGCTTGCATTTGCCGCCACCTGGGCCAGCGAGCAGGAGGGGGCGTTCTTCGTGGTGGGGGACATGAACGCCTCGCCATGGTCGTGGCCTTTCCGCAACCTGGTCTCCGAGGGTGGTCTCCGGAACTCGCAGATCGGCTTCGGCCTTCAGCCAACCTTCCCCGCAACCTCGAGTGTGTTGTTCCGGGTGCCCATCGATCATCTGCTGCACAGCGAGCAGCTGAGGACGGGTGACCGGCGTCTCGGCGACGCTCTCGGCTCCGACCACTTCTCCCTGATCGTCGACCTGGAGTACGCCGGGTAGAACCGCCTTCCCGTAATTGGACCCGTGGGTCCCGATTATCAAGTACCGAGCACCAGGTAGCGTTCCCGCCATGACAGATCGTTTTGCCAACCGTCGCCAGCGTCTGGCCGAGGAGATCGGGGACGACGGGATTGCAATCATCCCTGCCGCAGTGGAGGTGACCCGGAGCAATGACACAGATTTCGACTTCCACCAGGACCCGGACTTCCTCTACCTGACCGGGTTTCACGAGCCGGAGGCCGTCGCCGTGATCACCCCCGGGCACAGTGACGGTGACTACACCCTGTTCGTTCGCCCACGTGATCCCGAGATGGAGGCCTGGAACGGGTATCGGGTGGGAACCGAAGGGGCCAAGGAGTTCGGGGCCGATAGCACCTACGAGATCGGTGAGCTAGATGAGGTACTCACCCGTTACATGATCGGTCGCGAGGTCCTCTGGTATCGGAGTGGCAACCAGAATCACGACGACCGCGTCAGCGGGATCATCGCCCGGGCCCGGAGTCATCGGGAGCGATACGGGGGAGCGGTCCCGTCGGCGGTGAGGGATATCTCGGTTCCGCTGGCCGAGATGCGTCTGATCAAGACCGACGAAGAGGTCGAGAGTCTGAGCCGGGCCTGCGCCCTATCGGCAAGGGGCCATGCCGAGGCAATGCGTTTTGCCACACCCGGTCTCTATGAGTATCAGGTCCAGGCTGCTCTCGAGTACTTCTGGCGTTTGGCTGGCGCCCGCCACAATGGCTATCCCTCGATCGTGGCGTCAGGAGCCAATGCCTGCGTTTTGCACTATGTGGAGAACGATCGGATTGTCGAGGATGGTGATCTGATCCTCATCGACGCCGCCGCAGAGGTCGACGGCTACTCCTCGGATATCACCCGCACCTTTCCGGCCAACGGGAAGTTCACCGGCCCGCAACGAGCCGTCTACGAAGTCGTCTACTCGGCGTTCGAGAAGGGTCTCGACATGTCGGTGCCGGGCTCGAGCCTGCGGGCGATCCATGACTCGGCCACCCGGGTCCTCACCGAGGGGATGGTGGAGCTCGGGCTTCTCCCCAGGTCGGTCGAGGAGTCGCTGGCGATGCATCACTACAACCAGTTCTTCTTCCACGGGACCGGGCATTGGCTCGGTCTCGACGTGCACGACATGGGGACCTATCGGGTCGAGGGCGTGCCCCGCAAGTTGGAGCCGGGGATGGCGTTCACCGTCGAGCCCGGTCTGTACATCGCCCCGGACAAAGGCGAGATCACTCTCACTCTGCTCGAGTACGACCAGGACGAGTGGAACCAACGCCGCATCCTCGAAGGGAGGGCGGCCGCGGTGGCCAAGGAGGCCGAGGCACGGGAGAAGGCGGAGAAGATCACTCATTCGGTGCCACCAGAGTTCCTCGGCATTGGGGTCCGCATCGAGGACGACGTGGTAATAACCGACGAAGGCCACGAGAACCTCACTTCGATGGTCCCATCCCGGCTCGATGAGGTGGAAGCTCTCTGCGCCGAAAGCTCGACGTTGCCGGTCGTCTAGGCCGTCGCCGGGATGGCATAGAGCAGGATGGCGAAGAAGTGGAAGCTGCTCCCCGCGATCACCAGGACATGGAACAGCTCGTGATAGGAGAACGTCCTCGGAAAGAGGCGGGGCCGCTTCGAGGTGAAGATCACCGTTCCCACCGTGTAACAGAGCCCGCCCAGGACGATCAGTGCGATGGCCCCAGGGCCCAACTCGATCCAAACCCAGGGCATCCAGATCAAGGCCGACCAACCCATCACCATTTGAAGGGTCACCGAGAGTGAAGTCTTGATCTCGGGCATCAGCGTCTTGAGCAGGATGCCGGTGACGGCGATGCCCCACACCACCCCCAGCGCCACGACCAGTGCCGCACCGTCCAGGGAGGCGATTGCGATCGGGGTGAACGTGCCGGCGACCACCAGGAAGATCATCGAGTGATCGACTCGTTGCAGACGGATCTTCCACTTCGGGTCCCAGGGAACCGAGTGATAGAGCGACGAGATCGTGAACATGATGAGCAGTGCCCCGCCGAAAATCAGAGCCCCCGTAACGGCGGTTACACGGCCCCAGGCACGATCGAGGAGCACGACCAGGCCTATGGCTGCCGCCACGGCCGCCGAACCATGGAGAAGCCCGCGAATCGGATTCTGCATCTTGCCGATGGTCAGGCGCTCCATGTCTGCAAAATCTATCGGCTGGTCCGGTCAACAAGGAAAGGGGCGGATGACCTACCAGTGAACATGAAGCAGGGGAAGCGGGGATCGGTACCATGTGAGACCGGCATGGCGCTTGGTGTTCTCTATCGTCTCTACGAGCGAAACCTCGTCAACGGTCTCAACAGGGACCGCTTGCCCCGTCACATCGGCATCGTCCTCGACGGTCATCGTCGTCATGCTCGTGAGGAGAGGCTCCCCACCTACACCGACAGCTATCGGGTGGGCATGCGTCGCTTCGAGGACTTCCTCGGATGGGCCGACGAGTTGGAGATCCCGGCGGTTACTGCCTGGGTCCTCTCCCGGGAGAATCTGTCCCGGCCCGCTGACGAGCTCGACCCCTATTTCGAGGTCCTCGTGGAGCTGTTCGAGCGTCTTCCCTCCCTCTGCGAGAAATACGACATGGGCATCAGATTCATCGGCAGCCTCGATCTTCTCCCCGACGTGCTGGTATCGGCGGCCAAAGCGGCAGAGGAGGCCCAACCCTGGGGGGCGCGTCGGCTCAACATCGCCATGGGATACGGGGGGCGGCAGGAGATCGTCGACGCAGCCAAGGACCTCGTCGCCAAGCTGGTAGCCGACGGTGTGCCACCGGACGAGATCGGTGCCCACATCGATTCCGACTCGCTGGCATCGCACATGTACTCGGCGGATCTCCCCGACCCCGACCTCTTGATCCGGACTTCGGGGGAGTCCCGATTGTCGGGGTTCTTACTTTGGCAGTCGGCCTATGCCGAGTTCGTCTTCGTCGACGTCAACTGGCCCGCATTCCGCCGGGTCGATTTTCTCCGCGCCCTACGTGACTTCACCAGCCGGGAACGCCGCTTCGGGAAGTGAGTAGTGGTAGTGGGAATCTGCTGGCGGCTAGCTGACGCACCACGCTGTCCGCGCGGCGGAAGCTCCGGCCGACCGGCGTCTGTTTGCCCGAGACTGTGCCACCGAGACGAGGCTGGGACCTGGAGGTCGTGGGAGGGTGGTCGAGGGCAAAGTCGGCCGGCAATTCAATCAGTAACCATCTCAGGTCGCAAGTGGCTCACGTCGCCGAACTGGCGTAGGGAGAAGCCCCATCCGGTGCTGATACGGGTCATGGTCAGCCGTGAGACTCCGGTGTGGGGTTGATGGAAACGCTCCCACTCCCATGGCACCGGCTCCAGCCCGAGAAGATGGCCTAGGACCACCGCGTTGGTGCCGGCATGCGCCACGATGATCATTCTCTTGTTGGGATCGTCCAGGTCCCATAGATCTCTGTGCTCGGCGTGCATTGGTGATACCCCATGAGCTTCCAGTGTCTTCTCCAGACCGGTCACCACACGTTGGTGAAAGGCGCGGAACGACTCGCCGCCCGGCAGCCCGTCCCACATCTCCTCCCTCGTCCGGAAGTTGGAGTCACGCAGCGCCCTTTCGATCTCGTCGGCGGGGGAGCCGTCCCAGCCCGGTGGGTTGTTGATCTCCTGGAGCCAGTCATAGACCTCGGGCACCGTTTCGAGCTCGGTCGAAACCGGGACCGATGTCTGAAGGGCGCGGTTCATCGAAGACACCCACAGCTCATCGACCTGTTCGAGCTCGGCCAGACGCTGGGCGACTCGTTTCGCCTGCTCATGTCCGAGAGTGGTCAGATCCGGGTCGTTGCGTGCGAAGCGATCGGGCGTCCAGTCGGGCTGGCCGTGTCTGACGAGGAGGAGATCCACGGCCAAACCGTACCGCGCCACCGGCTGCCCATACCGGCCCGTCGGGCAATACGATGGCGACGTGTCCCGTAAAGGTCTCATCGAGCATCTGCGTGCGCATGCCCTGTTCAAGGATGGGCCCTACATCCTTCGCTCGGGTTCGAGGTCAGACTGGTACCTCGATGCACGGCGAACCACGATGAGCGGTGCCGGGGCCAATCTTGTCGGGGCTGCCGTCCTCGAGGTCCTCGACCCCGAGGTCGAGGCTCTTGGCGGCATGACGATGGGCGCCGACCCCATCGCACTGGCGGTGGCGATGGTGGCCAATCAGCGCCAGCGGAAGATGGATGCTTTTTCGGTCAGGAAGACCACCAAGCAGTACGGGGTCGGGGGGCGTCTCGTGGGCCCGGTCTCGGCAGGAATGGCTGTGGCCATTCTCGATGACACCATCACCACCGGTGGGGCCGCCCTCGAAGCCGCCGAGGCAGCCGTCGCCGCCGGGTTGAACGTGGTCCAGGCCATATCACTCCTGGACCGCTCAGATGGCCGGGCCGCAGATGCATTCGCCGAGCAATCTATCCCCTATGTGGCCCTCCTACTCCCCAAGGACCTCGGCATCAAGACATGAAGGTCGTGGTCCAGCGCTCAGCGGTGAAGATGTGGCTGCTGGCCATCGGTGGAATCCCTCTGCTGGTGATTGCGGTGGATGTGTTGACCAACCGGCGCATCACGAACTGGCTTCGTGAGTTGTTGTTCAACCCGGAGGACACCCAGATCTACGAACCGCGAGATGTCATCTGGGCGTGGGCGATGCTGCTGTTCTCCGCGTTCCTTGTGTTGTGGGGGCTCAAGGAGCTGTTCCTGCCCACCAAGGTCATCGAGGGGCTCGACCGGGGGCTGGCAGTGAGACTCCGCGGGCCGTTGCTCAAGCCCGACGTCATCCCTTGGGGCAACGTGGTCGACATCGAGGCTGGTGAGATCATGGACGAGGGCGACATCCTGCACCTGCTGAAGGTCAAGGTACTCACCCGGGATGACCTCCCTGAGCATCCCTGGGGGGCACGCTGGGTCGATCACCGTGTGCTCGGGATCCTGGCTGAGGACTGGTCCACTCCACCGGCGAAGGTGGCGGACCAGATCGCCGAGTTTGCGGTGGGAGCCGCTCGACGCGAGGCCACGGCCAGGACCTCGCGAATCTGGAATACATCGTGATCCCGGTCGGCGCCCATGTCCCCTCCATCAATCCATTGGACGAGGCAGCGGAGCGCAAAGCCGACCTGGTCCAGATCTTCCTGTCCAACCCCCAGTCGTGGAAGAGGCCGCCCCCCCGTCCCGATGCCGCCGCTCTCCGTGAGTCACCGATCCCGATCTACGTCCACGCCCCCTATCTGATCAACGTCTGTGCCGACAACAACCGGGTAAGGGTGCCGTCTCGTCGGATCCTCCAGGAGACCTGTGACGCCGCAGCCGAGGTGGGGGCGGAGGGGGTGATCGTGCATGGCGGCCATGTGACCGGCGATGGTCCCCAGGAGGAAGGCATCGACCGTTGGCGCAAGGCCCTCGATCCTCTCGACTCCGCGGTGCCGGTTCTCATCGAGAACACGGCCGGTGGGGATAAGGCCGTGGCTCGACGGGTCGACTGGATTGCCCGGCTCTTCGGGGAGATCGGTGGCTACGGGGTGGGCTTCGTGCTCGACACCTGCCATCTGTGGGCCGGTGGCGAGCCATTCGACGAGGTTGTACCCCGGATCATGGATGCCACCGGGCGCATCGACCTGGTTCAGGCCAATGACTCGAAGGATCCGTTCGACTCGAGACGGGACCGACACCAGAACCTTGGAGAGGGCCAGATCCCGCCCGAGGTGCTTGCCCGGATCATCGTCGAGGCCGGTGCCCCGGTGGCCGTCGAGACCCCCGGTGGCGTGGAAGAGCAGGCCGCCGACATCGAATGGGTGCGAGCCCTGTTTTGAGGTGATCCAGCTACCGCGCGGCGGTAGTCCCGGCCGACCCTCGCTCGACGACACGCGGCAGACCTACCGCGCGGCGGTAGCTCCGGCCGACCGGCGTCTGTTTGCCCGAGGCTGTGCACCCTCAGCCACGTTGACCCGTTGATCACTGAGGTTTGGTCTCGGGCAAAGTCGGCCGGCATCAGAGCAGGGAGACAATCAAATCAATCGAAGATTCTCTTTGGGCCTGTCGTCTTCTGTTTTTGGTGCGGGATTCGCTCCGCGGGCTTTGGCTCCGGCTCGGGGCCCGGGAAGCGATTCTCCAGGAAAATGGCCAGGGGCGTCGCGGTGAACACCGACGAGTAGGTGCCGACCAGGATCCCGATGAGCAGGGCGAGGGCGAAGTCGGCCAGCATGTCACCACC